>JAYVRT010000162.1:0-7885 GCA_043776025.1 Archangiaceae bacterium
CCAGTCGGCGAAGAACATCGCCGAGGTCTGCGCCTTGAGCTCTTCCATCGTCGCCGCCAGCGGCCCGCCGAACAGCTCGTCGTCCGCCTTGCCGCCGACCTTGTAGTCGTGCGCAGGACCCAGGTTGTGGGCCGCCTCGTGGAGCAGGGTGCTCATCAGGTTGCCCTTCGCGTCAGTCGATGCCTGGGCGAAGGTCGCCTCGCAGAACAGTGACGACATCTGGTCCTTGAGCGCCTGCTGGCTGTCGGCGTCGGTGTAGAGGTTGACCATCGCCACCGTGCGGCCGCCCTTCTCCGAGACCGGGCCCCAGTTGGGCAGCGACTGGCCGATGGTGGCGCCGTGCGGGTTGCGCTGATCGGCGGAGTTGAGGACCACCTCGATGAAGTCCGGCAGCTTGAACTTCACGTCGCGCGCCACGTACGGCGGGCCCGCGAGCGTCGCCAGCGCCTTCTCCATCTCACCCTTCACCGGCTCGAGCTTCTTCTGCCAGACGAGGCTGTCTTTGTTGATCTTCGCGAACTGCAGCGCGAACCCCGCCTTCCAGGCGCAGGGCTCGTAATAGACCTCGTCGGGCGCGACCCGCAGGTAATACTTCGAGTTGTCGACGCCCATCGCCACCCACGCCTCGTTCGACGGCTCCCAGTTGTTGGTGCGGAACGAGGTCGCCGCCGCGCTCAGGTAGGCCTTGAAGGCGACCTCGGTCGAGTCGAGCCCCTTCGCCGCCGCCTCGAGCTCCCGGGCGATCGCCTCCATCTCCGCCTTGTAGGCGACGGGGTAGGGGACGGCCTCGAAGCTGTCCTTCGCCTTGCCCTTGGTGACGACGCTGAAGTGGTCCATCAGCGCCTTGCCGTTCGGCTGCTTCTCGAGGATCGCGCAGAAGGCCTTGTCGGTCTGGATCTCAACCGGGTACAGGCCGCTGAGCTGCTTCGGCTTGGCGGGCAGCGCGCTGCAGGCGGGGTCGTTCTCCGTCTTCGGCGCCGCGCAGAACGGGCCCTGGTTGCGGAAGAAGAGCGCGTGCGACAGGTCATCACCCTTGGGCAGCTTGGCGAAGTAGGTGTCGACGCCGGTCTGCCGGGCGTAGATCTTCTCGATCAACCACGCCGCCTTCTGCAGGTGCTCGACCAGCGCCTGGTCGCCGGCGGTGAAGTCGCTCTCGACCAGCGTCGGGCGGCCCTGGGACAGCTCGAGCAGCACCGTCTCACACCGCTTCTGCTCTTCGCCCTTGCGGTCCTTGCAGGAGGTCGGCGCGAGCAGCGTGGCGTAGGCGCTGGCAAACTTCTTGGTGAAGGCGCCTTTGGCGTCGACCCAGTCGGCGCGCTTGCTGCCGACGTCGGTCCACAGCACCGCGAGCTCGTCGGGGTCGAGCGCCTTGTCGTTGTTGGCGTCGGTGCGCCAGAACAGCGGCAGGTGGTGCTCGATCGCCCGGGTGTTGAAGTCGAGGCGGGCGACCTGGTCGAACTTCGCCTCGGGGGCGGCGAGGGCGGTGGCGGCGAGGCAGAGGCTCAGCAGGCAGGAGATCTTCATCGGCTCCGGCTAGCACACGTCGCCCGACCTGAAGAACGCCAAAAGGCGAAAACCCGGTTGCATTAATTGAACACTCGTTCTATTAATCGCTGCAGATGGCCCGGCCGCGAAAGTCAGAAGGACGAGACACCCGTCGAGACATTCTCGACGCGGCGCTCGACCTCTTCGCCACCGGGGGGTTCTTTGGCACCTCGATGCGGCAGATCGCCCGGGCAGTCGGGGTGCGGGAGAGCGCGCTGTACCACCACTTCCCCTCGAAGGAGGCGATCCTCGAGGGGCTGCTCGCCGAGCTGGGTCCGGCGAAGGCCGAGCAGTTGGCAGCGCTCGACGTCGGCGCGATCGTCAAGCAGCTGGGCCTGGAAGGGATGCTGCGGATGTTGATCGACCGGCTGCTGGAGGAGTGGGCGACGCCGCGGGAGCAGAAGCTGTTCCGGATGATCCTCTCCGAGGGCCCACGGCTGGGCACCGCCGGGCTGCTTCACCCCCGCGTCTTCATCGCCCGCGCCCGGGCCCACGTTACCCGCCTCTTCACCGAGCTCGTGCGGCTCAAGCAGATTCGCAAGCTCGACCCGGAATCCGCCGCGCTGGGCTTCATGGGGCCGCTGATCATGATCCGGATGATCTACCTCGCGCTCCCCAGCGGCCCCCCCGACCAGCGCGCGATGAAGCGCGACGCCAGCGCGCATCTGCAACATTTCCTCTATAGCCTCAAATAACTTAACGAACGTTCACACGGCATTCAGGCAGTCTGGCGCCCTCGACCATGGCCATCCTCAAGCTCGCGACCCGCAACCTTCGCCGCAACCGCCGCCGCACCGCGATCACCCTCGCCGCGTTGATCATCGGCGTCGGGGTGATGGTGGTGCTGCGCGGCTTCATCAACGGTCAGCAGCGGGTGATCATCGAGAACATCGTCCAGGGCCGGCTTGGGGTGGTCCAGGTGCACCACAAGGGCTACGTGAAGAACGTGCTCACCTCGCCGCTCAACCTCGACATGGTGGACACCCCCGAACTGCGGGCGAAGATCGCCGCGGTGCCAGGCGTGAAGGCGGTCGCCCCGCGGATCGAGTTCGGGGCGATGATCTCCACCCCCGACAAGAAGCCCCAGCCCGAGGACGGCAGCCTGCTGGCCGAGGCCGACCAGGGGAAGACCTCGTTCTTCATGGCGGTGGGGGTGGATCCGACCGAGGAGGGGAAGGTGACCCCGATGCGGACGCGCCTGGTGGTCAACGGGCGGATGTTCCCCGCGGTCGACTCGACGGAGATCGTCCTCAACGCCGACTTCGCCGTCGGCCTCGAGACTCCGATTCACCCCGCCACCGCCGCGCTCCCGCCGCTGGAACAGCGCCTGGCACTGCTCGCGCCGGATCGCGACTCGGCGCTCAACGGCGAGAACGTGGTGCTCGGGGGCAGCTTCCCCACCTTCTCCCCGGGCGACAAACGGGTCGGGCTGGTGCCGCTCGCCACCGCCCAACACCTGCTGCGGATGGAAGGCCGCGTCACTGAGTATGGCGTCGCCGTCGAGCCGCAGGAGCGCGCCGAAGCGGTGCGCGACGCGATCCAGGCGGCGATCGGCCCGGACTACGAAGTCCATACCTGGTCCGAGCTGTTTCCCTTCATCAAGTCGCTCACCGGCACCCAGGACTTCATCTTCGGCATCGTCTCCGCGGTGTTCCTCACCGTGGTGTTGCTCGGCATCGTCAACGCGATGCTGATGACGGTGCTCGAGCGCACCCGGGAGATCGGCACGATGCTCGCCGTCGGGATGCGGCGGCGGAAGATCATCACGCTCTTCCTCACCGAAGGCCTGGTGATCGGCGCCCTCGGGGGCACGCTCGGCCTGATGCTCGGCTACGCCATCGTCCTCTACCTGAATCACATCGGCATCCCGCTCCCCTCTCCGGGAGCGACGGTGCCGTCGATCATCCGCCCCTACGTCACCAGCACCTTCATGGTCACCGCGATCATCGGGGCGCCGCTGGGCGCGGCCCTCGCCACCCTCTGGCCCGCCTGGCACGCCTCGCGGCTTCGCCCCGTGGAGGCACTGCAAAGCGCATGAGCCGACTCCCCCGCCTCGCTGCCCGCAACGTCGGGCGCAACCGCCGCCGCACCCTCATCACCGGGCTCGCGCTCGTCATCTGCGTCGCGATGGTCCTCCTCCTCCGCGGCTTCATCGACGGGGTTCAGGACCTGATGGTCGCTGACGTCGTCGAGGGGCGCTCCGGTGCGCTCCAGGTCCACAAGAAGGGCTTCGTCGACAACATCGAGTCGGTGCCGACGCGGATGAACATCCCCTACACGCCCGAGCTGGTGGCGAAGATGAAGTCGGTGCCGGGCGTCATCGGCGTCACCGGGCGGCTGATGTACAACGGGCTGGTCGGCAACGGCCTGACCCAGACGATGTTCGTCGGTCGCGGCCTCGACCTGGGCCACGAAGAGGAGGCCTGCCCCCGCTCGAAGGCGTCGGTGAAGGAAGGCGGGACGCCGCTGGGTCCGGCCGACACCCACGCGGTGCTGGTCGGCTTCGAGCTCGGCGAGAGCTTTGGGCTGGAGCTGGGGAAGACCGTCAACGTGCAGAGCAGCAGCCCCACCGGGCGCAGCAACTCGATCGACCTGACGGTGAAGGGCTTCTCCAGCTCCACCTTTCCGTTCGAGAACAAGCGGGTGCTCACCACTCCCCTGAGCACCGCCCAGGAGCTGCTCGGGCTCGACGGCCGGGTCACCGAGTACGCGATTCGCGTCGACGACCTGAAGAAGCTGGAGCAGATCAAGGTCGGTCTTCAGGCGGCGCTGGGGCCGGAGTACGAGGTCCACACCTGGCAGGAGATGAACACCTTCGTTCGGGACATCATCAACCGCCAGAGCATCGTGATGAGCGCGATCGCCTTCGTCTTCTTCATCATCGCGCTCACCGTCATCGGCAACACGATGCTGATGGCGGTGTTCGAGCGGGTGCGGGAAATCGGCACCCTGCTCGCCGTCGGCGTCCGGCGTGCCCAGGTGCTGCAGCTGTTCGTCCTCGAGGCGGCGATCCAGGGACTGTTGGGAGGGCTCGTCGGCGCGACCGTGGGGCAGCTGGCGCTGCACGCCATCTCCCTCGCCGGGATTCCGCTGCCGCTGCCGGGCAGCTCGTCGGTGGGAATCCTCCGGCCCAACACCTCGTGGCTCTACACCGGGACCACGGTGGCGGTCGCGATCGTCGGGGCGTTGATCGCCTCCGCGCTGCCGGCGCGCCGGGCTTCGCGGCTCAACCCGGTCGAGGCACTTCGCAATGGCTGACCCACGCGGCAAGGAGACGACGATGAGAGTGTTTGCACTGGCGTTGCTGCTTGCTGTCCCGGCGCTCGCCGCCGAGCCGACGGTGGACGAGCTGCTGAAGAAGTACGACTCGATCATGGGCCCGGCGAGCTTCGAGGCGGAGTCGACGATGTCCGCCACCCGCGAGGACGGCAGCGTCCGCACCTACGAGATGAAGATCCTCAAGCGCGACACCGACAAGTTCCGGCTCTGGTTCTCCGAGCCGGCGGCGGTGAAGGGCCAGGAGATGCTGCGCAACGGCGAGAACCTGTGGATCTACCTGCCCAACCTCAAGCGGGCGACCCGCATCGCCAGCCGCGACAACTTCCAGGGTGGAGACTTCAACAACGCCGACGTCCTGCGGGTGAACTACGCCGCCGACTACACCGGCACGCTGGGGACCTCCGACCTGCCGGAGACGTGGCTGCTACAGCTGAAGGCGAAGAACGCCGACACCGCCTACGACTCGATCAAGCTCTATATGCGCAAGAGCGACCTCCAGCCGGTCAAGGGCCAGTACTTCGGCACCAGCGGGCAGATGATTCGGTCCGCCGACTTCAGCGACTACCAACAGTTTGACAAGGGCTACACCCGACCGGCGAAGGTGGTGATGCACAACGAGCTGGTGAAGGCGCGGAAGTCGGAGATGGTGATGAAGAAGCTGTCGCTGAGCGTCGACGTGCCGGCGCAGCGGTTCACCCAGGCGGACCTCGGCAAGTGACGATTCGGGCGCCGGCGCTGGTGGTCGCGACGCTGCTCGCGACGGCGGCCGGGGCACAGGACCCGGGCCTGGGTTTGAGCGAGCCCAGGCCGCTCCCCACGCTGCCCGACCCCGAGCCGATGCCCGAGCCGGCGCTGGAGCCCCTCGAGCCGGCGCCTTCCGACGCGGGCGTCGCCCTCCCCGAGCCAGAGCCCGTCCCGGCGGCGCCCTCGTTCGCCCACCGGGTCGAGGCCTCCGGCTACTTCGCCGCCCGCGCCGGCTTCTCTCGCGCCCACATCAACGGGCTGGTGCCCACCGATGACATGCCGCAGCTGCAGCTGCTCGCCGAGCTCAACGGGCAGGTGAAGGTGAAGTACCTCGAGCGCAGCTTCGTCTACGGCGACGTCTCGCTCATCGTCCAGGCCGGCGGCTTCTTCCGCGGCACCGACCTCACCACCGGCAATGAGGTGAAGCTGCCGGACAAGAACGTGGCGGCGATTCAGCCGGCGGTCTCGCTCAACGAGCTCTATGTGCTCCACGAGTTCCACCCCGCCTTCAACGTCCTGCTCGGCAAGAAGCGGCTCGTCTGGGGCAGCGGCCAGGCCTACAACCCGACCGACCTGCTCAACATCCGCAAGGACCCCACCGACCCCACGGGGCAGCGGGCCGGCGCCTGGATGGCGCGGGTCGAGGTGCCGCTGGAGACGATGGCCTTCACCGCGGTCTTCGCTCCCGGGCTGGTCAAGCAGGTGGCCGGGCTGCCGCAGAACTTCCTCGTCTACCCCGACTGGGACAAGAAGGACTCCGAGGCCCACTACCTCTTGGCGCTGCGGGCCTACGCGTTGATCGCCGACGCCGACCTGAACCTGATGGTCTTCTTCTCCAACCTCTACGGCGACGCCTTCACCAACAAGGTCCGCTTCGGGGCCAGCTTCAGCCGCTACTTCTTCACCGACTACGAGCTGCACGCCGAGCTGCTCATCGGCTCGGGCAGTGGGCGCGACTACTTGAGCCACGACTGCACCACCAGCGGGCTGGCGGCGTTCGGGTGCTTCCAGGCCAAGACGCCGTTCCTCTCCAAGTCGAAGCTCGACGACGGCGCGTACTACCCCAAGCTGCTCGTCGGCACCCGGCGCCAGTTCGACGACGAGTCGTTTCTCTCTGTGGAGTACCTCTACCAGGCCGAGGGGCTGTCGGCCGCCGAGTTCCAGGACCAGGTCAACGCGCTCGACCTGGTGCAGCAGGCGAAGCTGCTCGGGGTCCCGTCGGGGCAGATCCCCAACCTCGCGCCGACGGTGAGCACCGACGGGGTACCCAACCGCTTCACCTTCGACCCGCAGGCGCGGCACTACCTCTTCCTCACCTACAACAAGCCGCGAATCTTCGACGACTTCACTGCCCAGTTGGTGACCATCGTCAACCTCCAGGACTTCTCCACCATCTGGAGCCCGTCGATCTCCTGGAGCACCACCCAGTGGCTGACGCTCTCCGTGCTCGGCTTCTTTCCCTTCAAGGGCCCAGACGCGTTGAGCGCGCTGCGCCCGACCGGCGACAAGCACGTCACCGAGTACGGAATCTCTCCCATCGCCTACCGCTTCCTCCTCGAAGCCCGACTGTTCTACTGAAGGAAAGAGCCATGAACCTGATCGACCTGAAGGGCATCAAGAAGACCTACCTGCTGGGCCAGACCAAGGTCCCCGCGCTCGATGGCGTCGACCTCACCATCGGCGAAGGAGAGTTCACCGTCGTCACCGGCCCCTCGGGCAGCGGAAAGACGACGCTGCTGAACATCATCGGCTGTCTCGACCGCGCCACCGAAGGCTCCTACAAGCTCGACGGCGTCGACGTCAGCAACCAGGACTTCGACGACCTCGCCGAGGTGCGCAACCAGAAGATCGGCTTCATCTTCCAGAGCTTCAACCTCATCCCGGTGCTCAACGTCGCGGAGAACATCGAGTTCCCCTGCGCGGTGCGCAAGAACGCCGAGCCGCCGGCGAAGCTGCGCTCGCGGGTCGAGGCGCTCGCCGAGGCGGTGGGTCTCAAGCCCTACCTGCACCACAAGCCCGACGAGCTGTCGGGCGGCCAGCGCCAGCGGGTGGCGATCGCCCGCGCGTTGATCACCGAGCCGCGGCTGGTGCTCGCCGACGAGCCGACCGCGAACCTCGATTCGGTCACCAGTGAGCAGATCATCGACCAGATGCTCGAGCTCAACCGGAAGAACAAGGTCACCTTCCTCTTCTCGACCCACGACCCGCGGGTGGTGAAGCACGCACAGCGCGCGGTGCACATTCAGGACGGCCGCCTCGTCGCCGGCGCGGGCGTGGGGCACACTGACACCGCGTGATTGGAACCCCGCCTTTCCCG
>JAYVRT010000163.1:0-7880 GCA_043776025.1 Archangiaceae bacterium
CGACAGCACCTGCCCCCAGCGATCGCCCGCGGTCGAGGGGTGGTGGTGGCCGGAATGCCCTGAGTGGACGGTCGCGCTCACGAAGTTTCCCGAGAGCTAATGCCGATGGCCTCGATTCGCAAGCCAGCAACAAATGCAACACGAATGCAACTACGGGCGTCTCTCGACGAGCAGGTCGCGGCCCTGGATCAGGTCGACCTCGCCGGCGAAGCGGGCGAAGTCGTCGTAGTCCTTCGGCGGCACCCGGGCCATCGAGAGGCGGTAGTCCTCCTCGAGGCTCAGGACCTGGCCGTTTTGCTTTTCCCGGCGCACGAACGAGCCGTAGGCGCACGAGGTCTTCGCCTCGGGCAGCCCGGTGGTCAACGACCACCCCAAGGGAAGCTTCATCGTCGCCTGGGTGTGGCTCGCCTCGGTGCCCTCGATGAACAGCGCGGTGCGCCGGGTGGACAGCTGGAGGAAGCGGCGCCCGAGCAGCATCGGGAAGGTGGCGCCGGAGAGGATGAGGCGGTTGTCTCCCTCGGGCCGGGCGAACCGGCTGGCGGTGAAGGCGTAGCGGACGACCACCGGCGCGCCCACGGTGCGTTTGAAGTCGAGCTCGAGCTTGCTCAGGTCGGCGCCGCCGAAGTACCGCGAGAGCGCGCTCTGCAGCGCCTGCTCCCGTTGATCCGGAGCGATCGCGTCGAGCGCCTCGGCCAGCTGCGCTGCCTCGAAGCCCTGGTACGACTCGACCCCGCTGCCGGACAGCTTTCCGTCGGGAGACAGCTCGAGCGCGAGGGAGATCTCCTTGTTCGCCCGCTGCACCCGCTTCGGCGTCCGCACCTTCTGCTGCTTTTTCCCGGGCTCCGGCATCACGTAGCCGTCGCTGTCGGAAGCCCCCTCGGGCAGCTCACCGAACGGCGCGTAGCGAACCATCGGGTCGAGCCACACCGTATGGGTCGTCTCACCCTCGGGCACTTCCGCGCGCAGGCACAGGTAAGGGAGCAGCCCTTCGTTGGGGAACAGGTAGGGCGCGGGGTCGGCGGTGAAGGTCCGCACCGCCACCAGCCGCACCTCGACGCCCACCGCTTTCAGCGCGCTGTAGAGCAGCCACAGGCGGCTGCCGCGATCCTGCGCCACCGAGGTCGCCGCCGAGACGGTGAGCCCCAGGTCGTGGCCCGACAGCTTGTCCATCACCGCCGCGTAGAGCGCCTTGAGCCGCTCGATGCCCAACTTCCCGCCGGCCGCGGCGCGGGCGAACTGCTCGACCTCGGCCGTCACCTGCCCTTTGTCGAGGAACGCGTCGGCGTAGGCGGCGATCAACCCCTCGTTGCCGCTGGCGCCGGCCCCGACGCTGACGAAGGGGAGGAACTCGTTGCCCGTCGGCGGCCCCTGAGGTTCGGGGATGTAAGGGGCGACCCGGCGCTCCTCGTGCGCCAGCACCTCTTCCTTTCCTTCGAGCCTCGGCTGGGGCGCCTTCATGTTGTGCGGGTCGACCCTCATTCCCGTGCCCGGGTCGGCGACGACGACGTAGGTGCTCCAGTTGTTCGGCTGGCGCGCGATCTGAAAATAAAAGCTCGAAGCGGTGAAGCCGGGCTGGGTCGGGCCGCGTGGCGGGTGCGCCAGCAGGTACTCGTACTCGACGAAATCTCCCACCTGGACGCCGGGCAGGCTCATCGCCTCTTTGCCTTCGATCGACTCTGGCTCGAGCGTGCTCCCGTCGGCCTTCAGTGTGCGCAGCTTGAGCATCACCGCTCCCGCGGGGACGTTGACCTCCGCGACCTCGGAGACGCCGCTCTGGTCCAACGCCTTCTGGATGATGTGGATTCGATCCACCTGCGAGCCGTCGGGGTAGGCGCGCACCGCCGCCGCGTCGAGGATGTAGGCCGCCGGCACGTCCTCCGCGCCGGGAGCGGCCGCGTAGGCCTTGAGCGCGTCCTCGGTGGAGATCGCCCGCCCCTCGAGGACTTCTTTGCCCGTCTTCACCCGCTCGACCTGGCGGCGCAGCGGCAGGTCCGCCCCGTCGCGGGTCAGAGCCTTCTCCCGCGCCTCGAGCGCGAGCGCGTTCTGCCCGGCGTACTCATAGACGTCGCCCAACTGCTTGAGCACCGCGGCGCTCCGCGGCCACTGGGCCGACAGCCGCTTCAGCAGCGCCACCGCCTCGTCGAACCTCCGCTGTGAGACCCAGGCATTGACCAGCAGCGCCGCCACCGCGACCTGGCTCGGGTCGCGCTCGAGCATCGCCTCGTAAATCTTCGACGCCTCGGCCAGCTTGCCCCGCTGGCGCAGCGCGTCCGCCTCGCGGCCGAGCGCGCCCGGGCAGCGGCGCAGCGGCTCGAGCAGCGCGTCCGACTCCGCGGCGGCGTCGCGGCGGCGGGCGATGTCGTAGCGCAGCCCGAGCGCCTCGCAGTCCCCCGGCCGCTGGGCCTGGGCGGCGAGCGCGGTCTGCACCGCCTGCGCGTCCACCCCCAGGCCGAGCTCGACCCGCGCCTGGAGGTTGAGCACCGGCGCCCCCGGCGGCGCGTTCGCGGCCCGCGCTGCCTTGAGAATCTCCAGGGCGTCGAGGTGCCGGGCATCGTCGAGCGCGAGGATCGCCGTCAGCAGGTGTGCCTGCACCAGCCCCGGGTCCTTCGCCAGCGCCGCCTCGAGGTCGCGCGTCGCCCGGCCGCGGGCAACCTTGGTCGGCACGCTCCGGTCGGCGAGCGCGAGCTCGGCCTTGAGCACCGCCACCACCGCCCCGGTGAAGTTGTCGGGCAGCGCCCCGAGCAGCCGCTTGGCTCCGTCGCGGTCGCGGTTCATCCCGTCGCGCGCCGCGACGAACGCGGCCAGGCCGTCGCCCACCTCGGGGCTGAGCGCCGCGGCGAGCTGCGCCGCCGAGGCGTACAGCCCGGGCGTGTCGTCCACCGTCTCCACCGCCGTCGGGCTCCAGCGCGGCGCCGGCCCCTTCGCCGGACGGAACACCAGCGCGGCGGGCGCTCCGTCGAGCCGCAGCAGCTGAAGGCTCAGGTTCCCCTGCTGGTCCTCTCGCGCCATCCGCACCATCAGCCGGTGGGTGCCGGCCTCGAGCCGCACCGCGCGCGCGGTGAGCGTCGAGGCGGGAGCGGCGTAGGTCAGCCGAGACAGCACCGGCGTACCGTCGAGCGTCGCCACGTGGTCCATCTGGGTCACGGTGCGCACCGCGAAGAGCCCCGGCTGGGCGACGTCGAAGTCGGCGGCGACGAGGAAGACGTCCCCCTGCGCCGACTCGGGGGCGAGCGAGAGCCGCCCGTCAGGAAAGCTCAGCGTCCGCAATGAGCCGTCGAGCGGCGGCGCCAGCTTCAGCGCCTCGACCTTCCCCGACACCTCGGGTCCGGTGGGGTCGGAGATCGCCAGGGTGTGGAACGCCGACAGCGGCCCCTGCAGGGTACAGCCGGTGGGCGAGCCCATCGCCTGAAGCGTCCCCGTCTGCTCTCCCAGCTGGCCCCGGGTGAGCTGGATGTTGGCGATCGCGCTGCGCAGCAGCTGGGCCGCGTCGGCGTCGAGGCCCGCGCCGAGCAGGGCCGCCGACCGCGAGAGGATCAGGTCGTCCGAGGATCCGGCGCTGCCCGAAGCGTCGAAGACAACCCGCGCCGAGACGTTCGCCAGAGCGTGCTTCGGCGCGCGCTCGCACAGGTCGAGGGCGGCGACCAGCACCCGCTCGGGGTGGCCGACCCGCGCCGCGAGCACCTGCTGTCCGTAGAGCGCCCATGGCTCGCGCGGGTCGCGCGCCACCGCGCTGTCGAAGAACCGCTGGGCCTTCGCCGCGTCGGACTGGGTCACCAGCGCGAAGAAGCCGGCGAGCGCCAGCGTCTTGCTCGACGCGGTGGGAAGCAGCGCGTCCTGGGCCGCGGTCTCGAGCACCGCTACCGGCGGGGCGGGCCTGGGGAAACAACCGGACGCGACGACGACGAGAAAAAAGAAGGCGCAGCGCTTCAAGAACTCTCCTTACCGCTTCTGAAGCGCACGTTCGAGGCGCGCCCGTTCGGCCTGGACGTTCTCGAGGATTCGCCGGGCCTCGTCGCGCTGCTCGAGCGTCAGCTGCAGCTCGCGCGAGAGCTCCTCGTACTTCCGTTCGACGTAGAAGCGTTCCTGGCTCGTCGTCTCCACCTGCTGCTGCAAGGGAGTGAGCGTCGCCTGCAGCTTGGCGACCTCGTCGGTGTGGACCGCGGCGATCCGCTGCTGCTCCCGGGCGAGCACTGCCTCGGTGGTCTTCCAGCCCTCTTCCCGTTCGTGCAGCTCCTTCGCGTGGGCGTCGGCCGCGGCCACGGTCGCCGACTCCAGCTCGGCCACCCGCGTCTTCGCTTCCTGCAGGTTCGCCTCGAGCTCGCGGGCCTTCTGCTTCTCGGTGAGGAATTTCTGGGCCGTGGCCTGGTGCTTCTCTTTCTCCAAGGCGAGCGCCGCCTGCGCCTCGACCACCTGCTGCTGCTCGCGGGCGAGGCCGAGCGCCGACTTGTCCTCGATTTCCTTCACCTTCGCGTCTTCGATCTCCCGGTCGGTCTTGCGGGCCGCTTCGAGCGAGTCCACCCGGGCGATCAACGTGTCGCGCTCGGCGAGGGCGGTGGCGAGCGACTCGGTGAGGTCCGACACCCGCTGGTGTTCCCCCGCCAGCTCGCCCCGGGCCTGCCCCAGCGCGGTCTCCGCTGCCTCTTGGGCCGATTTCGCGTCGGCGACCTGCTGGGCCACGCTCTGCTGGCTGCCCGTCCGTTCCTGTTCCAGCTCGCCGCGGGTCTGCAGGTGCGCGGTCTGCTCCGCCTCGAGGGCGGCGCGGGTCTGGCTGTGGGCGTTGTTCTCCCGTTCGAGCGCCGACTTCATTTCCCGCTGCGCCGCCACCTCGTTGACGAGGTTCTCGCGCGACTGCTGCAGCTCGAGCCGCATCTGGTCCGAGGCGACCTTCGCCTTCTGGTAGATCTCCTGCAACTCGTCGAGCTGCTCGCGCAGCTTCGGGTGCACGCCGCCGACGGTGCGCTCCTTGGTGAGCAGCGCCTCGGCTTCTTCCCGGCGCCGGGTCTCCTTGACGAGGTCCTTCTGGATGCGTGCCGCCTCGTCGCGGGCAGTCGTCAGCTCCGCGGCGGCTCGCTTGAGCAGCTCGAGCAACTGCTCGGTCGATGGCCCCCCGGCGGCTTTTGGCATCGCGGCTAGGCCTTCTACTTCTTCTTGCCGACGGATGGAGGCGGCTTCTTCACCGGCGGCGGAGGGGGAGGAGGCGCCTTCCCCGGGGGCGGCTTCTTCCCGGGCGCGACGGCGACCTTGCCCACCGGCGGCTCGGAGAGGCCCGGTTCGAGGGTGATCGACACGTTTGTTGGAGGGGGCGGCATCAGGCCCTCGACCCGCAGGCCCCGAAAGGCGCAGGTGCCCTCGAGGCAGCCGACGGCGGCGCGCGGCGGCTTGCCGAAGAGGGCCTTCCACCCGGCGCCCAGCACCAGCTTCTCCCCCAGGGGCCGCTGGTCGCGGCCCGCACCGACCAGCGCCAAAAGCTCGCCCGTCTGGGGATCAATCTTCAACTCGAGGTGGGTGGCGATCACGCCCGCGGGGAGGGGCGCGGTCATCGCCCCGCGCTTGTTGCTGCCCAGCGCCCACTCCAGCACCGGCTCGGCGCCCGTGCCGGAGACCACCAGCGCCACGTAGCGGCCCGGCTCGCCCACCAGGAGCAGCGCGCTCCGGGCGTCTGGCCGCGGCCCGGCGAAGAGCTTGCGCACCGGCTCGAGCGCGCCGGTGGGGATGCGCTGGGTCTCGACGTCGGACGAGAAGGACAAGCCGTCGCCGGAGACGTCGGCGTCGAGCACCGTTCGGCCGCTGGTCAGGTCGTCATCCGACTCATCGCCGTAGATGACGTTGCCGCTTTCGAGCCTCGACTTGCGGCCCAGGGCGATCAGCGAAATCGTGTCGGGGCCCGAGCCGAGGGTGAGCGTGAGGCTCGAACGGTCGAGGCGGCCCGGGGTGTCGAGCGGCCAGGTCTTCCCGGCGTCGGTGGTCAGCTCGATGCCTGCCGGCTGGCGCCGAGCGGCGACGCGGTCGCGCAGCATCGCCGCGCCGAGCACCCCGAGCGCCGCCAGCACCATTCCCAGCTCCACGCCTCGGACGAAGCGCCGCCCCAGGTCCCGCGCCCGGCGGAGCATCCGCTGCCCGGCCGAGGTGTGCGCGGTGCTGATGATCGACTGCGCCGGCACCAGCGGCTCGAGGGCGACCAACAGCTCGGTGACCGACTGGAAGCGGTCCGCGGGGTTCGACTTGAGGCAGCGGCTGACGATGCCGTCGAGGCGCTTGTCGAGCGAAGGCTTCTTCACGCTCGGGGCGTCGAAGTTCCCCTTGGGCGTCTCGCCCACCATCAGCTCGTACAGCAGCACGCCCAGCGAGTAGATGTCGGCCCGGTGGTCGGCGGTGCGGGCGTCGACCTGTTGCTCGGGCGCCATGTACGCGGCGGTGCCCATCGCGACGTGGGTCTGGGTGAGGTTGCGCAGCCCTTCTTTGTCGGCGCGCTCATCGAGGCCGGCGAGGCCGAAGTCGGTGACCTTGGCGATGTGCCCAGCCTGGACGTCGAAGAGGATGTTCTCCGGCTTCAGGTCGCGGTGAATCACCCCGCGGCTGTGGGCGTAGTCGATGGCCTTGCAGACCTCGCCGAACATCTTCAGCGCCTGGCCCGGGAGGTAGTTCGGGTTGCGCATCTGCTCCCGCAGCGACGGCCCGTCGACGAACTCCATCACCAGGAAGTAGATGGTGTCGGTCTTTCCCTTGTCGACGATGCTGACGATGTTCGGGTGGCGCAGGGCGGCGAGCGCGGCCCCTTCCTTCTCGAAGCGGGCGACGAACTGGGAGTCCTTGGCGAGCTCCTGGTTGAGCAGCTTCACCGCCACCGTGCGGCCGAGCGAGAGCTGGGTCGCGCGGTACACCTCGCCCATGCCTCCGCGCCCGACGACCTCCTCCATCCGGTATCCGGGGATGATGTCGGGCGGGCGCGAGCGGCTGACGGAGGTCTGATCGAGAGCGGCCATCGGGGTTAAAGAGCGCCTTTTTGAAACACGCGGAGTATGCCGGGAAGGGCCCCCGCGCGTCTGTTGAAAGGTGAATGATGACCGCGGCACTGACGGTGGACTTTTCCGGGCTGGTCCAGGCCCATCAGCCCCGCTTGTTGGCGCTTGCACGTCGGTTGGTGTGGGACAGCGAAGAGGCGCGCGACGTGGTGCAGCTGGCGCTGGCCGATGCGTGGGCCCAGCGCAGCTCCCTGGCCGACCCGGCGGCGGCGCCGGCGTGGCTGCGGCGCATCGTCGTCCATCGGGCGATCTCACTGTTGCGGCGCCGGCGGGTGTGGCGGGCGCTCGGGGCGCTGCTGTTCGTCGAGCCCGAGCCGTGCCCGTCGCCGGACGAAGAGGCGGGGCGGGCTCAACACCTCGGCGCGCTCGCGGCGGCGCTGGAGCAATTGCCGGCCCGGCAGGCGATGGCGTTCTCGCTGCGCTATCTCGAGGACCTCGGTCTTGAAGAGGTCGCCGCCTCGCTCGGCTGCGAGAAGGGGACGGCGCGGGTGCACGTGCAGCGAGCGGTGACCGCGCTGCGGCGCAAGGGTGTGTTGCCCAGGGTGGAGGAGCAGCGATGAATCAATGCCAACCGTTTGCCGACGCAGTGCTCGACCCGGCGGCGCCCCAGCCCGCGGGTCTGCAGGCCCACCTTTCCGGGTGCGAGTCCTGCGCCGCGCTGGACCGGGGACATCGGGCGGCGCAGCAGCTGCGGCACCAGGCAGTCTACCGGTCAGAGCGGACCCCGGTTCGGACCGTGGTGGTGCGGACGTTGGCGCTGGGCACCGCGGTGGTGGCGGTGGTGGCAACCGCGCTGGCCATCCGGCCGCCGACGCCGTCGGCTCTCCCGGCGGCGCCGCTTCATGCCGCGCTCCCCGC
>JAYVRT010000164.1:0-7877 GCA_043776025.1 Archangiaceae bacterium
CTTGGCTAGGCTCCGTCGATGACTCCGCAGCTGGTCTGTGCGCTGTTGGCCGTCAGCCCCTCGCTGGTCACCGCGCAGAAGAGCTTCGAGGCAGGGAAGGTCGACGATGTCTTCCTCGCGCTGGAGAACCAGAAGCTGGCGCCTGCCGAGAAACAGCCGGCCGCGGAGCTCCTCGTCCGCGCCAGCCAGCGCGCCCTCGCGGACAAAGACGGCGTGATGGCGTTGTCGCTCGCCGAGCTCGCGCTGAGACAAGTTGCCCAGCACGCCGGAGCGCTCGAGGCCGCGTCCCGGGCCGCCCGGAGCGTCGAGCAATTCGAAACCGCCGAGGCGTATGCCGATCGTTGGACCCGGCTCGACCCGAAAAACACGGCTGCCCGCGTGGTCCGCGCCGAGCTCGCCCTCGACGCGGCCGACTGGCAGGGGGCGCTGAACCAACTGGCGGGCGTCAAGGCTTCGGGACCACTGGCGCAGAAGGTGGACTCGATCACCCGACGCGCCCAATCAGAGCTCAACGATCGCCAGAGCGCGGTGACCCCCATCTCGGGCTTCGAGACGACGATGGCGGAAGCGACCGCCGCCGCGCGGGATCAGGAACGCCGCAGCGCCTTCGCTCCGAACCCCGCGGGCGAAGTGATCGTCTACTCGACCGCCAGCTGCGGCTACTGCCGCAAGGCCAAGGCATACCTGAAGAAGAGAGGCATCGACTTCACCAGCAAGGACATCGAGACCGACTCCGACGCTGCCGCGGAGCTCGGCAGAAAGGCTGCCGCCGCCGGCGTCCGCCCGCAGGGAGTCCCGGTGATCGACGCCCGCGGAACCCTGGTGCTCGGCTTCGACCCCGACCGGCTCGATCAGCTGCTCTGACCCCACGCGGCGGACCACCGCCGACTTACTGCTTCGACAGCTCAACGCGCCGGTTCTTTGCCCTGCCCTCGTCGGTGGTGTTTGGCGCCAGCGGCCGGGTGTCTCCCAGGCCCTCGGTGGACAGCCGGGCCCCATCGACCTTGAGCTTCTTCACCAGATAATCCTTCACCGCCACGGCGCGCTTCTTCGACAGCTCGAGGTTCGCCTTCGCCGGGCCTTGATCGTCGGTGTGGCCCTCGACGCGCACCTTCCAGTCCTTCTTCAGGTTCAGCACCGCGGCGATCTCACCCAGCGTCTTCGCCGAGTCGGGGGTGATGTCCGCCTTCCCCGTCGCGAAGTTGATTCCGTAGAGCGCGATCCGGCCGGTTTTTTCGAGCTCGGAGATCATCGCTCCGGCGTCGATCTCGACCTTCTGGTCCATCGCGCTCTTCTCGACGACGTAGATGAACCCGCTGCTCGACGGCCCTTCCTCGCTGCAGCTGATCACCGCGTAGAGTTCCCCGCCCTTGCCCTTCACCTTTCCTTCGGCGCTGACCCACGCCAGGTTGTCGCCACCCCACCCGCGCTCGTGAGGAATTCCTTTGCCCTTGTGCAGCGTCAACCCCGCCGCGGCGAAGGCGTTCTCGTAGTTTCGCCGCACCTGGGTGCAGCCGACCTTCTGCGGGTACGCGAGGTTGGCGTAGTAGTACTTCCCCTCGACCGTCTTGCTCTTGACCGCGTCTTCGCCGGGCTTGTCGCCGGTGGGGAACGCGAACGTCTCGAAGTCTTTCTCGGCGAACTCGGTGATGATCGCTCCCGGGTACCGCTTCACCGCCGGGTGGTCTTTGCTGCCTTCGACGTCGGTGGGTTTGTCCTCCTCTTGAGCCGCGGCGGTGCAGGTCAGGCAGAGGGTTGCGAGGAAGAGCGTACGGAGCATGACGCGACAGAATCTCACACCGCCGTGGTGTGGGCCTGGATTTTCGCGGGCGTGACCGCAGCGCGCCCAGCCTGGTTAGAACTTCTCCCACGCGGAGCTGAGCGACCCCGGCCGCACCGCCCGGACGTCGAGCTCACGGCACTTCAGCTTGCTTCGAATCCGCTGCGTGAGCGCGTCGGCCTCGGCGGCGAACAGCGTCGGGTCGAACCGGGTCTCGACGTCGAGCCCGACGCGATTCCCTTCGCGCTGCAGCCGGAACTTGACCGGCCCCGCGTCCCGGCTCTTCACCAGGCCCAGCGTCTCCACCGGGTGCGGGTGGCGCGCGACCCCGGCTTCCCCCTCGATGGCATCGGACACGTCCTGGCCGGAGACCAGCAGCCGGTTGCCGTCGAAGATGCTGTGACTGATCCGACCGCGGGGCGAGAACCCCTGCTGGCGGGCGAGGCGGCAGCGCGACCCGATCTCCGCCAGATCGCCAGTTCGATACCGAATCAGCGGCATCGCCTGCATGAACGGCTGCAGACCGGTCATCGTCAGCTCGCCGATGCCGCGATCGATTGGCTCCCCGCTGACGACGTCGAGCACCTCGTGAAGCACGGGCGGGGTCAACCAGTGGTGGTGCCCGCACTCCCGGCACTGCATCGCCGGCGTCGCGAACTCCGAGAGGCTGAAGTTGTCCCACACCTGGGCGTTCCACATCTGTTCGAGGCGGGCGCGCCAGAACGGCGAGAGCCGGAACCCGTTGGTGCCGATCAACCGCACCGCGAACGCCGCGGGGTCCAGCCCATTCTCGAGCAGCCAGGCCGTTGCGGGCCGGAGCGCGCCGAGGCCGATGATCAGCGAGGTGACCCTCTTGCCCCGGTGTGACGCACCCAGCAGCTGGGCCAACTGCCGGAAGGCGATCTGGGTGTAGGTCCACGGCATCCTCAACCGCCCCGGCGCCGGGGCCCCTTCGCCCATCCCGTGGTGCATCGTGCGGACCTCGAGCGCGAGCCCGCGGGCGACCGATTGGCTGATGGGTGGAGTCCAGTCGACCCAGGTGCGGGCGAACGCCACCGACGCTTCGAGCTCGGCGGACGACCGGGGGACAATCAGCAGCGGGCCCTGGCCTCGAGAGGTGCCGGACGAGACGACGCCGGTCCCCGCGCGCGCGAGCGGCGACCACAGCTGCTGTTGGTGGAGCGCCGCTTCGGCCTTGTCCAGCGTCGGCAAGCGGGCGAGCCCGCGGACGTCGCGGATGGCCTTCCACCGCGAGCCCCAACGCGCCCGGTAATAGGGGATCTCGCTCGCTGCCTCGAGAGTCCGGGGCAGCAGGCGCTCGATCGCCGACGGCAGGAGCTACTCTCCGCCGCCGACGCGACCGGACACCCGGCCACCCGACTCGCCGCCACCGACGCGACCGCCGACGGTGCCCGATTCGCCGCCACCGACCCGCCCGCCCGTCGTGGGCGCCGATGCCTTGAGCGCCTTGGCGAGGTCCACCGCGCGCTTCCCGGTGAGCGACATCTTCGACACCTCGTCCTTCGACAGGCCGTTGTGGTCAAGGTCGTACTTCGCGACCATGTGCTCCTTCGCGTAGGCCACCGCCTTCTTCACGTCAGCCGGGGTCACCTGCGCGCCGGTGCGGAAGTCGCGGTTGTCGACGAACTTGAAGAAGATGTCGACCAGGGCCGCCTGCTTGCGCGGCACGCGGTCGGTGGCCAGCGCGTTCTTCACTTCGGTCCGCGAGATGCGGCCGTCGTCGCCGCCGATCTTGATCAGCGTCTTGGCAGCGGTGTCGAGTGCACGGTTGACGTCGGCCTTGGCGATGCGGCTCATGGGCAACTCCTTGGATTCGAGTGAAGGGGAAGGCGCGGAGGATAGCCAGCCCCTTCATCTTCACAAGGCCTGCAAAGTGAGTCCTTACCAACCCCGACCGGCCGTGGCCTCACTGGTCTTCAGCCGCATCGCGAAGAAGGCGAGGATCTCGTCCCGCGCGGCCACTGTCGGCTGCCCCGCCTCGTCGATGAGGTGCCCCGTCACCACGCTGTGCGGGTTCTTCATCAACGCGTCCGGGTTGGCCGCAGAGTCCGGCAGGACCCGGCCGATGAAGCGGTCGCCCAGCGCTTCCTGGTAGGCGGCGAACCGTTCGGCCTTGCAATACCGGTCGCCGGCGAAGCGGTAGGCGAGCACGGTCAAGTCCTCAGCGATCATCCGCCGCTTCACCGCCGCCAATTCGTCCGGCGCGATGTGCAGCCCGGCGGCCTGGGTCAACGGCAGCGAGGGCTGAGAGAGCACCGGCGCCAGCACCGCCTTCTCCAGCATCAACGAGAGGGCGAAGTTTCCGGTGAAGCACATCCCGATCGCCCCGACGCCGGGGCCTCCGCACTGGACGTGGGCGTGGGCCGCGAGCGCGCGCAGCCAGCGGGTGACCGGGCTCGACGCGTTGGCGGCGAACGCCTTGAACTCGGCGCTGATGCAGCCGAGGACGATCGGCCCGACCGTCGTGGAAATCCTCGGTACCGCGCCGTCGACGCCGAACAGGTGCGGCATCCACACGGTAAAGCCGGCCTCGCGAACCCACCGTGCGAACCGGGCGACGTGCGGCGAGATGCCTGGCATCTCGGTCATCACCAGCACCGCCGGCCCCTTGCCTGCGACGTAGACCCGCTTCGTCACCTCGTTCACGCACACCTCGCGCGCCTCGAAGTCCTCGAGGGGGTCGTCGATGGTGAGCGAACGGGTCGGCATGCTCGCCGCTCATACACGTCGTCGCCACCTCGGCCAAGGGAGTGAAGGAGACGATGACGGTGACGGTCGAGCACTGACTGGCGCGGCGGGACGAGGCGCCTGCTACCCTCGCGCCCGTGTCGCGTGCCGGCCTGCTCTGGGTGCTCTTCCCGCTGGCGGCGGTCGCGGACGAACGCCGCTTGTCCTTCGCGCCCCCGCCTGCGTGGGTCGAGCTTCGCCCCGTCGAAGCGGCCGCCCCGGCGGCCGGGCTCATCGCCGAGGCGAGCAGCGAGGGGAAGCTGCGAAACCTGGCGATCTCATTCGCGGTGGCGACCGCGGCGATCTACTTCGTCGTCCGCGTGTCGCGGCTAAGCGGCAAGGGGACGCGGGCCCGAGATCGCTGGCGCGAGCGGAAGTAGCTCGTCAGTCCCTGGCGATGAACGGCAGGGTGCTGGAGATCGCCACGTAGTGCGCGACGGCGGCGGCGAGCACCAACAGGTGAAACAGCTCGTGGTACCCGAAGGTCTTCGGCCAGGGGTTGGGCCGCTTGAGCGCGTAGATCAACGCCCCGCCTGAATAGAGCACCCCGCCGATGGCCATCCACGCCACCACCGCGGTGCCGGCGACGTGCTGGAGCGGCGCGGTGTAGAGCACCGCGAGCCAGCCCATGCCGACGGCGAGTACCGCCACCAGCCACTTCGGAGCGGTGACCCAGAACAGCGCCCGCACCACGCCGAGGGTCGCGCCTGCCCAGGCGACGGTGAGCATCCGCGCCCGGTCGACGGGCCCCAGCGCCAGCGCCAGCGGGGTGTAGGTGCCCGCGATCAACACGAAGATCGCCGAGTGGTCGAGCCGGCGCATCCGCTGCCGCGCGCGCACCGACCAGGTGACCCGGTGGTAGAGCGCGCTCGTGCCCAACATCGCCGCGAGGCTCGCGGAGTAGACGGCGCAGGCGACCTTCGCCCCGACGCCGGAGGCGCTGAGCACCAGCGCCACGCCGGAGATCAACGCGACGAAGAAGCCGACCTCGTGGAAGACGCCCCGCAGCCTCGGCTTGATCGCCTCGCCCGCCACCTGCGCCGTCATCCTGGCTCAGGCGCCTTCGAACTTCACGGTGGCCTTCGACATCACGTGCTCGACGGCGAGCAGGTGCCACCCGGTGTTGAACATCTGCTCGGTGAGCTCGGGCGATTCGCGAAGGCCCTTGGCGACCTCGGCGGCGGTCAGCCCGAAGGGCTCACCGGCGGCCTTGGCCATCTCCTCCAGCTTCTTCGGCGTCAGCTCGAGCTTCTCCGCCTCGGCGACGGCCTTGAGGACCAGCGCCACCTTCAGCCGGCGCTCGGCGTCGGCGCGGGTCATCGGGTCATCGAGCCAGGCCTGCATCGCCTCCCGCTGTTCGTTGGCCTCGAAGCCGCGGTCGATCAGCCCCTTGCGCTCGAGCGTGGACCACTTCCGGCGAATCTCCTCGTCGACCAGCTTCGGGGGCACGGTGACCTCGGCCCGGGCGACGAGCGCGTCGAGCACCATCGTCTCGCCCTCGACGGTGAGCTGGTCAGCCAAGCGGTCTTCGAGCTCGTCGCGGATCGAGTCCATCACCGCGTCGAGATCCTTCCCTCGGTTGAGCGCCTTGAGGAACGCCGGCGCCTCGTCGTCCGGCATCTTCACGTCCTTCGCCGCGCGGAGGTCGACGAGGAAGCGGGCCGGCTTGCTGCGCATCCACTCCACCGGGTAGCTGGCGGGAAGGGTGAGGTTGATCTCGATGCTGTCGCCCACCGACTCGCCGGCGAGCGCCTCGGCGAACCCCGGCAGCGCTTCCTGGGGCGCCAGCTCGAGCCAGAGCCCGAAGCGCGCGGAGAACGGAATCAACTTCCCACCGCAGTAGCCCAGGGTGTCGATCTGCACCTCGTCGCCCAGCTGCACCGCTTCCTTCACCGCGCGGTCGCGGCTCTTCCCGTGCTCGCGCTTGAGCTCGTGGAAGCGGCGAATCAAATCGTCCTGGGTGAGGTCGGCCGGCTTGGGGACGGTGACGCTGAGCCCCTCGAGCGAAGGAGCCTTGACCTGCGGCAGCTCGACCGGCCCCTTGGCGTCGGCGATCGGGCTGATCTTCAACAGGTACGGAAGGCTCGACTCGGAGGACGGCTTCTTGCCTTTGGTCACGGTGTCTCCAGGAACGAAGCCCGCCGTGCCAAAATCCCAATTGGGGTTGAACCGGCGGGTGCTCACCGCCGATTCCTACCGCGATCGCCTGAAGGATTGCTCCAGAATCAGAAGAATGAACCGATGAAGCCGGAGACGACCGAGACGGCGGCGCCCACCTGGCTGACGATCGGGATGTTGGTCGCGGCGGCGATCGAGCCGACGGCGGTGATGCAGCTGCAGACCTTCGCGCCGGTCGTGGCCTTCGGGTCGCGCAGGGTGGCGACCGCGTTGGCGGTGTCGAGCGCGGCGATGGCGATGTTGAGTCCGGGAGCGAACCGGGCCGCGCCCTTGGCGAGCGCCCCTTCGGCTGCGCGGGCGCCGGCCTTGATCGCCGCTTCGCCCGCCGCCTTTCCGCCTTCGCGCAGGGCCGCCTTCGCCGCCGCGCGACCGGCCGAGCCGACGACTGCCTCGGCAATTTTTCCGCCGCTCTTCGCCGTAATCATCGCGGCCTCGACAGCGGCGCTCTTCACCGCGCCCTTGGCAGCGCCTTCGAAGGTGGCCTTCATCGCCGCGCGCGCCGCGGCCGAGGTGACCGCCTTCGTCGCGCCGGGGACCACGGCCTTGAACGCGGCGCTCGCGGCCTTGTAGGTGGTGGCGAGCTTGTTGATGGTGACCGCGGTCTCGAGGCCCTTCTGCACCGTCTCGATGCCGCCCTTGAGCGCTTCGACGCCGGAGTGGACGGCCTTGGAGATGTCCTCGGCGCTGCCGGTGCGAACCGCGTCGCGAATGTCTTTGACGGCGGTGCCGACGGCGCCGGGGAACTTGGCGAGGCCGCCGATGGTGCCGAACACGCCGCCAGCGACCTTGAGCTTGCCGAGCAGGTTGAACTTGCCGGTCGGGTTCGACGCCTCTTCGGCCGCCTTCTTCGCCGCGCCTGCGTCGCCGCGATCGCCGCCTGCGTCAGCCGCGCATGCCATCGCTGCACCGTGCGCGCGGGGACGGGCACTCGCTGGCCCTCGAACAGAGCCGCCTCGACGACCTCCCAGGTGCGCCACAGGCATCTGGCGAGGCAGGCCGGCAGCACCCGCCAAGTCGCGAAGCACTTCGCACAGAGGAAGATCACCACCGTCACCACGCCGCTTCCTGAACCACGCACCTTGCGCTCCCGCCGGTCGTGCAGGTGCAGACGCGTGCACCCGCAGCGACACTCAGCCGGCCGGTACGAGCCAGGGTCCTTCATCATCGTCTC
>JAYVRT010000165.1:0-7871 GCA_043776025.1 Archangiaceae bacterium
TCCGCAGCCAGTCGGGCGCGCCCTTCTTCGGCTTCGCCTTCTGAAAGAAGCTCTTCCCCTCGATGCCGTTGGGATAGCGGGTCATCATCAACGGGCGATCTTTCAGGTACAGCAACAGCCAGGGTGAGACAGCGCGGTAGTAGTCGAAGACGGCGCCCTTGGTGATCCGCTCCGCGGGGAAGAAGACCTTCTGGGGGTTGGTGAGCGCGACCTGCGGCCTCGGGGGCACCGCTCGAACGACGGCGGCCCGCGGGGGTACGCACTCCTGCGCCGTTTTGTCGTGGCGGAAGCGGAGCAGCACCGGCTCGCGCGGCATCAGCCCCAGGGGCCATTGCTTGTAGCGGACCTCGACCACCAGCACCGGGTTCGTCCACACCACGTCCTTGTCCTCGGTGAGCGGCCCGCGGCAGGGAGGAGCCTTCCGCCGCGCCCCCTCGAGCAGAGCGCGGACTTCGCCCTGCTGTTTCGGGCCGAACCCGGCGCCGACCTTGCCGGCGTAGACGAAGCCCTGGTCATCGTGGACGCCCAGGTGCAGCGCCCCGAAGTCCTCGGCGTGTCCGACGACGGCGAAGTCGCAGATCGAGGTGAAGGCGATCTTCACCCAGTCCGGGCCACGGCCGGCGCGGTAGGGGCCCGCCGCCCGCTTGCCGACGACACCCTCGAGCCCCTGGGCGCGGACCGCCTCGAGCAGCGCCGTCCCTTGATCCTCGACGTGATCGAGGGCGCGCACCCGGCCGGCCCTGGGGATCAGCTTGTGGAGCAGGGCCTTGCGGTCTTTGAGCGGCAGCGCGCGCAGATCTTTGCCATCGAGCCGCAGCAGGTCGAAGGCGAAGTAGACGGCGGGCGATCGGGCGGCGAGGTGATCAATCTGCTGGGCGCTGGTGAGCATCGAGCGCTCGAGGAGCCTCTGGAAAATCGGGTGGCCCAGCGCGTCCTGAATCACCAGCTCCCCGTCGAGGATGAAGTCCTCCGCTGGGAGCTTCGAGAGCGGCTCGACGATCTCCGGGAACTTGTCGGTCGCGTCGCGCCCCCGGCGGTAGAACAGGCGCGCCTTCCGGCCGGTGCGCTCGGCGAGGATGCGGAAGCCGTCGAGCTTCAGCTCCCAGAGCCAGCCGGGCCTGTCGAACGCCGCGGTGGCCGGCTCACAGAGCTGTAGCTCGATGTCGTTGACGGCAACCGAGCGGTTTTTGGCAGGCATCCCCTGATGGATCTACCGTACCCAGCACGATGAGCGCGCGCGCAATGGGATCAGGGACGATCAGCTTCGGGCTGGTCAATATTCCGGTGAAGGTCTTCTCGGCCAACGAGTCGTCCGGGAAAATCAGCTTCAACCAACTGCACGCCGAGCGGAAGACGCGGCTGAAGCAGCAGATGTACGACCCGGAGACGGGGGAGATCGTCCCCCGGGACAAGATCGTCAAGGGCTACGAGTACGCCAAGGACCAGTACATCGTCTTCGGTGAAGACGAGCTCGAGCAGCTGGAGCTGGCGACCTCGCAGTCGATGGACATCACCGAGTTCGTGCCGCTGGAGACGGTCGACCCGCTGTACTTCGAGTCCGGCTACTACCTCGGCCCCGACAAGGGCGCCGAGCGCGCCTACAAGCTGCTCACCGCCGGCATGGCCGACATGAAGCACGCCGCGGTGGCCAAGTACGTGCGCGGGGGCAAACAGCACCTGATCCTCCTGCGCCCGTCGGGGCCGGGGCTGGTGATGCAGATGCTGCGCTACCCCGACGAGCTCAAGTCACAGGCCGAGGTGCCGATTCCCGACGCGACGATCACCGGCGCCGAGCTCGGGCTGGCGCGGCAATTCATCCAGCAGCTGGCGAAGCCGAAGTTCGACGCCACCGCGTACAAGGATGAGTACCGGGAGAAGCTCAAGGACCTGATCGACCGCAAGGTGAAGGGCGAGACGGTGACGCTCACTCCGGCGGCGGCCCCGGTGGCGAAGGTGGTGGACCTGATGGAGGCCCTCAAGGCGAGCCTTGCGCGCCAGGGCGCCCCTGCCCCCTCGGCGCAGCCCGCGGCTGAAGCGGTCGCCGCCCCCGCCCAGACGCGCAAGCCCCCGCACCGTGCTCCGGCGTCGGAGAAGGCGGCCCCGGCGGCGAAGAAGGCCAAGGGCAAGAAGTAGTGGCCGAGTTCAACGGCTTCCCGCCGGACGCGCTGCGGTTCGTCGCCGAGCTCCGCCTCAACAACGACAAGGGGTGGTTCGACGCCAACCGCGCGCGCTACGACGCCGCGTGGGTCGAGCCGGCGAAGCTGTTCGTGGTCGCGCTCGGAGAGAAGCTGCAGAGGACGGTGAGCAAGGGCGTGCGGTTCGAGCCGCGCGTCAACGGCTCGATGATGCGGATCAACCGCGACATCCGCTTCTCGAAGGACAAGACGCCCTACAAGACCCACCTCGATCTGTGGTTCTGGGAGGGAGACGAGCGCGGCTGGCAGGGCTCGGGCTTTTACTTTCGGCTGATGCCGACGTCGCTGATGCTGGGCGCGGGGATCCACTTCTTTGATCCCCCGCTGCTGGCGCGCTACCGCAAGGCGGTGGCCGAGCCCACCCCGGGAGCCGCGCTGCTCAAAGCGATCGCCGCGGTCGAGAAGGCCGGCTTCACCACCGGCGGTGAGCACTTCAAGCGGGTGCCCAAAGGCTTCCCCCCCGATCACCCCCGCGGCCGGTGGCTCAAGCATGGGGGCCTGTTCGCCGGCTGCGAGGGGAAGCCGCCCAAGGAAGCGGGCAGCGCCCGGTTCGTCGACTACTGCGCCGACCGCTTCCGCAAGATGCTGCCGCTGCACAAGTGGTTGGTGGCGATGGTCGGCCGCTGACGCTTCACCCCTTCACCGAGATCTCGCACTTCACCACCAGCCCATCGCCGCGGCTGTCGATGCTCTGCGCGCCGACGGCGTAGTCGAGCTGCTCGACGGCCAGCTTCGACTTGGTCCGGCTGACGAGCTGGTTGACGCACGAGCGCTTGAGGTCGCCGACGCTGAGGTCCTGGCTGCCCAGTCGGGCCAGGGTGTACGTGTTGCCATTCTGCTTCACCTCGTCGAGCCGTTCGCCGGTGCGGCTGATCGCGTGGACGAGATCCTTCCCGGCGTCGACGGTGTCCGAGACCATGTGCTCCGGAAGGTTGACGTGCACACAGCCAGACAGGGCGAAGATCGGAAGCAGCAGGGCGAGGGTACGGGTCTTCATGTTCGAGTCCTCCACGGCGAGGGCCCTTGATTGGGCGCACTGATTCGGTTGCCGCCTCCACCGGATCTGATCCGTTTGATTTTGCAGTGAGAAACAACCTGCGCAGCGGGCCGACCGCGGAACCGAATCGCGCGCCTTTCGCGCCGCTGTGCCGGGTTCGGCGCACCTTCGTGCGGTGAAGTGCGCGGCGCCACTGAGCGGTTCCTGTGAGCACAGGTGGGCCCGGCTTTGCACTCGCTACTCTCACCCTGACGTAGGAGATTCCGGCCATGGCCAAGCCCTTCATTCTGGTGGTCGACGACGACGCGGACCTCGGCGACGAGGTTGTCGGACACTTGAAGCTCGCGGGCATCGCGGCGCAGTGGGTCGGATCGGGAGCCGAGGCGCTGGAGCTGATGACCCAGCGCTACGTCGGCCTGGTGATCAGCGACGTGAAGATGCCCCAGATGGACGGCATCGAGCTGCTCACCCGGATCAAGGCGGCCTGGCCGGACATCCAGGTGGTGATGATGTCGGGCGGCAGCACGCTGGAGCGAGCGGTCACCGCGATGAAGAAGGGCGCTTCGGACTTCATCGAGAAGCCGTTCGACCCCGACGACGTGGTGGCGGTGGTGCGCAAGGAACTCGAGCGGCTCACCCGCCAGTCCGTCAGCCGAGAGACGGTGCCCTCCAGGGACGGCATCTGCATGGGGACCTCGGCGGCAATGAAGGCGTTCGACGAGCGTTTGACCGCGGCGGCGAAGAGCCCGGCGACGGTGGTGTTGCGCGGCGAGAACGGCGTCGGCAAGGAGCTCGCCGCCCACGCGATTCACAATCGCAGCAGCCGAAAAGACGGCCCGTTCGTGGTCTTCCAGGCCACCGCGCTCCCCGACGGATTGCTCTACTCCGAGCTCTTCGGGTCATCGAAGGGCTCGCACTCGACCGCGCTGGGCCACAAACCCGGGCGGGTCGAGCTCGCCGAAAAAGGAACGCTGTTCCTCGACGAGGTTGGAGATCTGAACGCCGAGGCGCAGCTGACGTTGCTGCGGCTGATCGAGAACCGCGAGTACCAACCGCTGGGCGAGGGCCGGATGCGGTCGGCCGACGTCCGGTTCGTCGCCGCCACCAACCGCGATCTCGACGCACTCGTCGCGTCCGGGAAGTTCCGCCAGGATCTCTTCCAGCGCCTCAACGTCATTCCGATCCCCATCCCGGCGCTGCGCGATCGCAAGGAGGACGTCCGTCCCCTGGCGCTTCACTTCCTCTGCGAGCACG
Source organism: Archangiaceae bacterium (assembly GCA_043776025.1). GTDB lineage: Bacteria > Myxococcota > Myxococcia > Myxococcales > Myxococcaceae > JAYVRT01. Next base: position 4,447 of record JAYVRT010000165.1, read on the forward strand.
CAAAGGCGAACGGGCGGCCAAACGCGACGCTCACCGATGACGCGATCGCCCTGCTCGAGGCCGAGGCGTGGCCCGGAAACGTCCGTCAGCTGCAGAACTTCATCGAGCGCCTGGTGGTGATGTCCGAGGGCGATCGGATCGACGACGGGATCGTCCGCCGGGAGCTGGGCGTGTCTTCGGCGCCTCCGGCGATCTCCTCCGCGGCGGCGCCCGCCGATGCCTCGCTGCCTGAGAAGCGCAACGCCGCCGAGGCAGCCGCGATCCGCGACGCGCTCCGGCGCACCAGCCTCAACTGCACCAGGGCGGCCAAGCTGCTCGGCATCGGCCGTCGCACGCTCTACAACAAGATGGACGAGCTGGGGATCGACCCCCGCAACCCTTAAGGGCGCGCCTTCAGCCCCGGATGGGCAGCACGATCGTCAGCTTCGCCCCGCGCCCTTCGCCGGGGTCGATTCGGAGCTCTCCGTTGTGCGAACGGGCGGTTCGACGGACGTACGCCAGCCCGCGCCCACTGCCGTCGCTCTTGGTGGTGAGGCCACCCTCGAGGACAGCTTTGGCGAGGCGAAGGTCCATGCCGGGCCCGTTGTCCGCGACGCTGAGCAGCAGGGAGCCCGGCTTCGCCGGGTCGATCTCGGTCTGGACGGTGATCCGCCCGCCGTTGGGCATCGCCTGCCATGCGTTGCGAATCAGGTTGTCCAGGGCCCGGGTGAGCATGCGGGCGTCGCCTTCACAGCGGACACCCGAGGTGCCGAGCCGGGACTCGATCTCCACGCCCGCGGGCGCCACACCCTGCTGACTCTGAACCACCTCGGCCACGACCGGGTTCACGTCGAGGGATTGCAGCAACGGCTCGAGGCTCGGATTTCGCCGGTGCTCGGTGATCATCTCCGTCATCGCGTCGCTCTTGTCGACGATGCGCTTGAGGCGAACCGCGACGTCCGGCGGGATCTGATCCGGCGGGAGCGCCTTCTGGATGAACTGCGCTGCCGACCGGATGGTGGCGACAGGATTCCGTAGGTCGTGTTCGACGTCGAGGATGAAGTCCCCGAGCGTCGCCTGTTGCTCGAGCTCCTGCTGACGAGCCGACCAGGCGCGGGTCATCGCCAGAGCCGTCGGCACCAGCGCGAGGGTCAGCGTCCCGACTCCGATCGCGAGCACGGTGCTGTTCCCGCCGAACACCGAATAGACGACGAAGTACCCGAACAGCTGCACCACGGCGAGGATCAGCGCGTTGGCGGCGATCAGCGCCGAGACGCGCTGGCCGAACAGACCGATTCCGAGCGCGGTGATCGTCAACACCAGCGTCGAGAGGAACAGCCCCAGCGGCCCGAGCCGCGGCGCATGGAAGCCCAGGCCCACCAGCAGGTCGCAGACGTTGCCCGCGGTGCCGAGGGCGAAGGCGCCGATCACCAACCAGGTCCGTTCCTTCTCCAACCGGCTGGTGGTGCCTTTGAGGTGGCTCGCGAAGAGCCAGGCGAGCGTGGCGATCGCCGCGACGGCACCCGGCGTCACCGCCTTCGCCCACCCGGAAAGTCCAGCGAAGTCGCGGGACCACGGAATGCCGACGAAAGCGCCCGCGCAGGCGAGCGCGGTCACCCCGAAGTAGAGATCGAAGGCGTAGGCAAGCAGGGCGAGCTGCCGGCGCCTCCCGACGAACACGAGGACGAAGCGGATCGACAGCGGAGCCATCAATGACGTGAAAGTGGCGTCGAGCCACCTCCACTGGTCAGCGGGGACGATCTGGTTGGCGGCATCGGCGGCGTTGAAGACGAAGAGGTCGAGGCACAACAGCGCCAGCGGCAGCGCGATCGGGCTCTTCGACAGGCGCAGCAGCGAGATCGTCGCGAGCGCCAGGTGCCCCACGCAGGAGGCGATCGTGATCCACTCCCAGAGCCCCAGCGTCAGCATCGCGCGCGCACCCTACCCGGTCTGCCTCGTCCACCGCGGGGGGTCTTCCCACAGAGCCGTTGCCTTTCCAAAGCGGCACAGCCTGTTGCGCGCCCGCGCATGGCGAGCCGCGACTTGCTTCCTGTAGAGCCTCGTCCTCAACGAAGCACTTTTCCGGAGCTCGACAATGAAGAAGGCGATGCTGTTGATGGCGGTGGTGATGGTTTCGGGCTGCGGTCCGGACCTTCAGGGCAACCCTGACGAGACCGGGTCGGAACTGCTCGGGACGACCCATGAAGAGCTGGGCGCGACGGTGATCGTGAAGATTGTCGGAACCGCGTTCGTACCGGCGAGCGTCAGCGTCAAGAAGGGCACGACGGTGAAGTTCATGAACGTCTCGCCGATGGGCCACACTGTCACTTCCGGAACCGGCTCAGGCGCAGCCGGGGCGGGCGCGAAGTTCGACAAGAACGTCGCCGCGGGCAAGTCGGTGAGCGTGAAGTTCAACACCGTGGGCACCGTGCCCTACTTCTGTCGGCCTCACGAGGCGATGGGGATGAAGGGCGTCGTCACCGTCACGCCCTGAGCTGTGTGCTGCGCCTCCCCTCCACCCTCGACTGATCGGATCTCATCGTGATGTTTCGCAACCTCCTCGTCGTCGCCACGCTCTCGACTCTGCTCGTCAGCTGCGGCTCTCAAGCGCCGTGCGCCATCGAGTGCGGCGACGGAACCGTGTGTGATCCCTCGACAGGAATTTGCGTGCTGATGATGCCGTCGGTCGAGGGTGCGGGAGGCGGTGGTGCGACTGCGTCGGGGTTCCCCTGCGACGTTGCGACTGTGCTGAAGAATAATTGCGTGAGCTGCCACGGCGTCAGCGTCATCGGCGGCGCGCCATTCTCACTCGTGGACCGGCGCGACTTTTCCGCAAGCTCGCTGTTCGACCCCGCGAGCACGGTCGGTCAGCGCTCGGTGCTCCGAATGCGCGCAACCGCGGGGCAGATGCCTCCCGGCCCGAATGCCCGTGTGTCAGCCGCTGACATCGAGCTGGTCGACGCATGGGTGAAGAGCGGGATGCCCAGCGGGGCCTGCCAGGTCGGAGGGGCGGGTGGCGGGAGCGGAGTCGGTGGCGGGAGCGGAGTCGGTGGCGGAGCCGGTGGCGGGACCGGAGCCGGTGGCGGGACCGGAGTGGGTGGCGGGAGCGGCGTCGGCGGCGGGAGCGGAGTCGGCGGCGGGAGCGGAGTCGGCGGCGGCCACGTCGGCAGCAGTGGCGGCGGCACTGGCGGAACCGGCGGCGGCGTGGGCGGCGGAACCGGCGCGGGCGGCGGCGCGGCAAGCGCCAACTATTGCGTTGCGTGCTCCACGAACTCTCAGTGCGGAGGAACGAAGAACCTCTGCGTCGGAGCACCCGGGTTCGCGCATTGCGGAATCGACTGCAGCGCCAACCAGGTGTGTCCGTCGGGTGCGAGCTGCATTCAGATCGTCAACTCATCCCAGGCGGTAATTGGCCGTAACTGCGTTCCGGTCTCTGGCATGTGCGG
>JAYVRT010000166.1:0-2402 GCA_043776025.1 Archangiaceae bacterium
ATCAGGAACTCGAAGTGGGTGCGGTCGTCGTGCACGGGGCGGCCCCACTCGCGATCGTGGTAGGCCCACATCTGTTCCTTCGCCGCCCAGGGGCAGCGCGTCTGGGGCTTCGTCATCGCCATCCGCTGAAGCTATCTGAAGCCCGACGCCCACGAGTGAGTCCGGGGGCGACCAGATGGGTAGCGTCAGCGACTCGGCTCGAGCGGGGAACGGGAGATCCGACCCGGGCGCTGTAAGGTGCGGCCTGTCACCGCAACCTTACCCACCGGAGACGTTCGTGGCGGCCGCCCCCTCAGTCCCTTCGCGCTTCGGCAAATACGAGCTGCTCTCGCGCCTGGCCAAGGGAGGCATGGCGGAGACCTTTCGCGCACAGTTCACCGGCGAAGCCGGGGTCACCAAGCAGGTGGTGATCAAGAAGGTCCTGCCCGCGCTCGCCGACGACGAGGAGTTCGTTACCGCCTTCATCAACGAGGCGAAGCTCTCGGCCTCGCTCAGCCACGGAAACATCGCGCAGGTCTTCGACTTCGGGAAAGAGCGGGGTGATTACTTCATCGCGATGGAGCTGGTCGACGGCCGTTCGCTCGGCGACGTGCTCCAGCGCGCGATGGCCTGTGGCTTTGCCAGCATCCCCGAACCGATCGCCTGCTTCCTCACCATCGAGACGCTCAAGGGGCTGCACTACGCGCACACCCGGCTGGGCGATGACGGCCGGCCCCTGGGCATCGTTCACCGCGACATCAGCCCGGAGAATGTCCTCATCAGCTTCGAGGGCCAGACGAAGGTCGTGGACTTCGGAGTCGCCAAGGCCAGCCAGGTCGGGCGCGCCGAGACCGAGCCGGGGACCGTCAAGGGCAAATACCTGCACCTGTCCCCTGAGCAGGCGCTCGGCCGGCCGCTCGATGCCCGCAGCGATGTCTTCGCCGTCGGAATCCTGCTGTACCGGATGCTCTGCGGCGTGCTGCCCTTCGAAGGTCAGATGCACGTCGCGATGCACGCGATCGCCGCGGGAAAATACCGCCCGGCGTCGGCGGTGAACCCGGAGCTCGGGGACGCGATGCTCTCGGTGATCGGCAAGTCGCTGTCGACCAACCGCGATGATCGCTTCGCCTCGGCGCTGCAGATGCAGGACGCCCTGGCGTCGATCCTCTACAGCCGTGAGCCCACCTTCTCCAGCGAGATGATCCAGGAGTGGATGCGGTGGCTCTTCGGCGCCGACCTGGCGCGCGAGGGCCGCCCGGCGCAGGTGTCTGCCGGGTTCGAGGCCCAGCTGCAGAAGTGGAGCACCAGCGTCCGGCCGTCGAGCGTGGTCGTCGCCCGCGAGGCGCTCCTCTCCGGAACGCCGAAGGCGGTCGCCCAGGCCCAGATCACGCCGGTCTTGCCGCGCGGCAAACGCCCGATCGCGGCGTCCCTTGCCGCGGCGGTGGGGGTGACGCTGGTGGCTGGAGTTGTTGCGTGGCTCTTCTTTGGCCCGAAGCCGAAGCCCGCGCCCGTCCTCGCGAAGCAAGAACCGGCCGTGGCAAGGCTGCCGCCAGCCGCCGAGGTTCCGCTGATTGCGACCGAGCCGATTCCGCTGGATCCTCCGAAGGTGTGGGTCGAGCAGGCCGAAGTGGAGCCGCTCAAGCCAGTGGAGCCGAGGCCCGAGGACGTCGCGATGTTGTCTGGGCCGCCTGGGAGCCGCGCCGCAAACGTCCTTGCGCTGTACAACGACGCGACGGCGCTGGTCAGGGAGCGGCAGTTCCCCGCGGCGGCCGCGAAGCTTGATCAGTGCATCAAGCTGATGCCGAAGTACCCCGACTGCCACAAGCTGCGGGGCATCGTCTGGGGGCGCCTGGGCGAGCCGCAGCGGGGCGCCGGGGAATTCCGCGAGTTCCTCAAGTACGCCCCCCCGGGCTACCCGGACATCGAGAGCACGCGGCGCCTCCTCAATTCCCTCTCCAACCCGTAGGGTCGTGGGATTACCGCCCGCCACCGTGGGCGGGCGCGAAAACGAACGGGTACGCGACGGCGACGTCCTCCCCTGGCTTGAACGGAAAGACCCAGCCGCGCACCAGCGCTTCGAGGCAGCTGGCGGCTGCCTTGTCACCCATGGTGTCGGTCTCGATCCCCACTTCGCTCGCGGCGCCGGTCGGCGTGATCGTGAAGCGCACCACCACCGTGCCTTTGAGCGACGGGTCGCGTTTCAGCTCCAGCTCGTAGCAGTTCCGAATCGCGTCGCTCCGCCCGCGGACGAAGCGGGCGAGCGCCTCGCGGTCGACCTCCTGGGCCTCTTCAGCGGCAGGGGCCGGGTGTTCCGCTGCGGTCGGGGCCGGGTGCGCGCAGCTGGCGAGGGAGAGCACCGACAAGAGCAGGAAGCGCATCGGCCGGTCATACCCCCCCGGGAAGGGCGCCGCTCCACCCAGGTG
>JAYVRT010000167.1:0-7866 GCA_043776025.1 Archangiaceae bacterium
CGACTACTTCACCGAGGCCTTCGGGGGCTGAAGCCACCTGGCGGTCGACGCGCCGAACCCAGCGCGTATGCTGCCGCCAACTTGGCGGACCCTTCTCCAGGCCAGCTCGTTGCGGGCTCGCTGATCACCGATCGCCTGGTGGTGGTGCGCCACCTCGGCTCCGGAGGCCTGGGGGCGGTCTACGAGGTGGAGCACAAGTTCACCCACCACCGCCGCGCGGTGAAGGTGCTCCACCCTCAGCTGCGCAACAACGTCGAGGTGGTCGAGCGCTTTCTCAAAGAAGCCTCGGCTGCGGGGCGCATCGGCAACCCGCACATCGTCGAGACCTTCGACGCCGGTCACCTCGCCGACGGCTCGCCGTACCTGGTGATGGAGTTCCTCGCCGGCCGGCCGCTCAACGAGGTGTTGCGCTGGAGCGGGCGGCTCGACGTCGGTCTCGCGTCCGCCTTGATGGTGCAGATCTGCGCCGCGGTGCAGGCCGCCCACGCCGCGAACATCATTCACCGGGACTTGAAGCCAGAGAACCTGTTCCTCACCGAGCGCGACGGCGAGGCCTTCATCAAGGTGCTCGACTTCGGGATCTCCAAGTTCGGCAACGAGGCGGCGGACACCCGCCAGACCCGCTCGGGGATCGCGATGGGTACGCCGCTGTACATGGCGCCCGAGCAGCTGCGGGGCGCGAAGAACGCCGACGCGCGGTCCGACGTCTACAGCCTGGGGATCATCCTCTACGAGATGGTCTCGGGGCACGTGCCGTTCTCTGCCGACAGCTTCGCCGAGCTGGCGGTGAAGGTGCTCTCCGCCGAGGCCCCAGCGCTCGACGGGGACGCGATTCCCCAGGAGGTGCGCGCGTTCGTCGCCCGGGCGCTGCAGAAGGACCCCGCGGCGCGCTTTCAGACCGCCGCTGAGTTCGGCGAGGCGCTCGAGCCGTTCGCCTCGAACCGCGGAGTGAAGCAACTGCTCGAGGACGCGAAGCCGGTCGAGGTTCCTCAGTCGGGGGCCACCTTCCGGCGGATCGCCGTGTCGCCCACGCTCGCCCCCGAAGCGCGGGCGTCGAAGTCGGAGCGCCCGCTCCCCTACTCGCTGCCGCCCGAGGCCGAGGGGGGGAGGCTGCCGCCGCCGAGAATCACCGATGAGCTGCGGGTCATCGCCCAGGGGCTGCGGACGGCGCCCCCCGCCCCGGCGCCGCCCCCGCCGAGCCGCGCGCCGTGGTGGATTCTCGGCGGCGTCGCGGTGGTCGGGCTGAGCGCAGCGGTCGCCTGGGGCATCGCGCGACGGCCGGGAGGAGCTGAGATGCCGGCGACGTCGATCGCGGTGCTGCCGTTCGAGAACGCGACCGGAGACGCGGAGAACGAGTACCTCGGCGACGGGCTCACCGAGAGCGTGATGAACCAGCTGTCGCAGCTGACCTCGCTGAGGGTGACGCCGCGCTCCAGCGTCTTCCGGGCGAAGGCGGGCGGAGTCTCGGCGGTCGAAGCAGGCAAGAAGCTGGGGGTCGACGCGGTGCTCTCCGGAGAGCTGACCCAGCGGCAGCTGATCCGCGCCGAGCTGATCGACGTGCGCACCGGCGCGCTGCTGTGGGGCAACCGGTGGGATCGCGGCACCTCGGACATCATCGCGATCCAGCGGGAGATCGCCGCTGGCGCCGAGGGGGCCCTGGTCAAGCGCGGCTCGGTGCCAAAGACCCACGGAGTGGTGGCTCAGACGAGCGACCCCGAGGCCTTCCGGCTGTACCTCAAGGGCCGCTACCACTGGAACAAGCGCACCGCCGACGGCCTGGAAAAGGCGGCGGGCCTGTTCCGCGAGGCGCTCGACAAGGACCCGGGCTTCGCGATGGCGTGGGTGGGCCTGGGAGACAGCCTGGCGCTGCTCGACCAATACGCCGGGGTGCCCTCGAAGGAGAACTGCCCCAAGGCGAAGGCGGCGATCGCCAAAGCGCTGGAGCTCGACGACTCGCTCGCCACCGCGCACACCAGCCACGCGCTGCTGCTGGGCCACTGCGACTGGAACTGGAAGGACGCCGAGGCCGAGTTCCGCCGGGCGATCGCCCTCGACCCCAACTACGTCACCGCCCACCACTGGTTCGCGCTGCACCTGGCCTACCGCGGGCTGTTCGACCGCGCCCGAGCCGAGGCGAAGATCGCTCAGGAGTTGGACCCGCTGTCGCTGATCGCCAACAACGCGATCTCCGTCGTCAACGCCTACGCTGGCGACTGGGACGCGGTGCTCGAGCAGAGCGAGCGGCTGATTCAGATGGACCCCGCGTTTCCGGTGGCGCACATCTGGAAGGGGAGGGCGTTGCGGGGCAAGGGCAACCACCGCGCCGCGCTCGAGGCGTTCCACAAGGCCTTCGAGCTGGCCGGAGAGAAGTCCTTCGAGACGATGGGAGATTTGGGCTCGACCGCGGCGCTCGCGGGAGATCCGACCGAGGCGAGCAAGTGGAAGGCGCGGCTGGAACAGGCTCTGGGGCGAAATCCTTCCGGGGCGATCCAGCTGGCGATGATCGCCGCGAGCCTGGGAGAGAAGGACGAGGCGCTGCGCTGGCTCGACAAGGCGTTCGAGGCGGGCAGCTGGTTCCTGGTGCAGATGCGCTTCGAGCCGATGTTCGCGCCGCTGCGCGCTGACCCGCGCTTCGTTCAGATGGTGAAGCGGGTGAAGGTCGACTGACGCGAAACTCGCGCGCCCCGGCGGGCGGATGGAGAATCTGGGTCCATGAAAAGCGTGGAAGAGGAAGGCCGGCTGATCGACGTCGTCCAGGTCCTCACCGACTGGTTGGACGATGCGACCGCGATGAATCCGCGGCTGCGCGGCCACCTGCTCAGCGTCGTCCGCTGGGCGGCGCTCTCGGGCCGGCTCAGCTCGGCCGTCCACTGACAGCGCTGCTTACCCGGGTATCGCCGCCGCATCGAGGAACGTGCCGAGCAACACCCAGCGCCGGGCAGGCTTGCCGCGGCGGGCGATCAACGGCGTGGTGTAGTGCCAGAAGGGAAGGCGATAGGCCGTCACTCCGCCGAGGGTGTTCACGTTCGCCTCTTCAGAGAAGTGACCCAGTGGCGCGTAAACCAGCCGCTGGCTGAGAACGCCCCCGGTGCAAAAGGTGAGATGAACGTCGGTGTAGCCATCGCGCGCGGCGCGGTCCTCCGGGTGGTGGTCGTTGTGTGGGCCGGCGTAGTCGCCCGGTCCGTACGCCAGCACCTGCGTGCCCCAACCTTGCCGCACCCGGCGCCCAGAGAGCACCTGGGTGAATTGGCCAAAGGTGTCGGAGCTCAGCAGCCGCTGCAGGCCGAGGCGCTCGACCGCGCGGGCGCCCTTCGAACGGCGGGAGGCCATCGTCACCGTCTTCACCCGCACCGTCTTCGGCAGCAGCTCGGCGTAGTTCTCCTCCATCCCCCAGATCGACTCCGGGGGAATCGGCGCCTCCATCGGCGTCAGGTGCGGCGCCACGGCGGACTCGAGCAGCCCCAGCAGGGCGCGGCTCTTCTGAAGGTCGAGCAGCCCGTCGGCGGCGACGAAGCGCTGGCCCGTCTTGAGGATCCCGGTCAGGGCCGGCAGCTTTCCCTCCAGCGCCCGGCGGCCTTTGGGCGAGAGCAGGTCGGCGAACTGCGGGGGGAGGCGGGTCACCCGGCGGACTTGAGCATCGTGCTACGAGGGCGTCGATGGCTGATTCCGCTGACGAGTTCGTCTTCGATCTCCAGGTGCTCAACGAGTCGTTTCGCGACTACGTGCCGCACAACAAGGCGCTCAACCTCTCGCTGACCGAGGCGTCGGGTGACCCGGCGATCGCGGCGATGCGGTTGCCCTACGACGCGCGCTTCGTCGGCAACCCGGAGAACGGAGTCCTCCACGGCGGGGTGATCACCACCCTGATGGACGCTTGCTGCGGCGCCTCGGTGTTCTTCAAGCTTCGCGCGTCGGTGCCGATCGCCACCCTCGACCTGCGCATCGACTACTTGAAGCCGGGCACTCCGGGGCGCGACGTCTTCGCCCGCGCCGAGTGCTTCAAGACCACCCACAACGTCGCGTTCGTCAGGGCGCTCGCGTTCCACGAGACCCCCGACGATCCGATCGCCGCCGCCGCCGGCACCTTCATGCTCTCGACCCGCGGCAAGGCCGTCACCGATCGCAAATGAGCACCTTGGAGCAGATCGAGCGGGCGCGGGCTTCGGGTGACTGGAGCCAACTGCTGCAGAACGTGCCGTATGCGAACTTCCTCGGGATGAGCCTTGGCGTCGAGGGCGGGCGGCTGATCGGCCGGATGGCGTTCGCCGACCACCTCGTCGGCAACCCGACCGTCCCCGCGCTGCACGGCGGAACCCTCGGAGCGCTGCTCGAGACCTCGGCCCAGCTCGAGCTGCTCTTCCGCGCGGAGACCGTGGTGTTGCCCAAGACGATCACCCTGACCATCGACTACCTGCGCAGCGGCCGCCCGGTGGACACCTTCGCCGTCGCCCAGATCATCCGCCAGGGCAAGCGGGTGGCGACGGTGCGCGCGACGGCGTGGCAGGAAGACGAGCAGAAGCCGATCGCCACTGCCACCCTGCAGTTGCTGATCCTCGGCAGCTGAGCGGTCAGGGGCCAGTGCGGCCGACGAAGACGCCCGCGTCGTGGCTGATGAACCCCGAACCGAGGTTGACGCTGCCGCTCACTTCGCCGGTCACGATGGGGGCTGCGGACTTGTCGTTGGCGATGCCCCGGAGGCTGTGGGTGCCGGTGGCCGGAATCGGCAGCACACCCAAGACGACGGGCGTCGTGGCGCCCGTCGGCACGTTCACCCGGGCGAGGAAGAGGCTGGTGCCGCTGTCGGCGCCCACGGTGGTGCCCGAGAGGACGAATTTGCCGGACGTCTCGCCAGCGAGCCAGAGGCCGCCATCGGCGTCGAAGGAGAGGCCGCGCACGCGCTCATCACTCGAACCTCCGAACACCAGCTCAGTGCCAGGGTCCGGGTTGAGGTCCGACGTTCGCAGGCGGACGAGGACGATGTCAGTGCCGCCAAAAGAGGTCAGGGCGATCCCCGAGCCGCCCAGCGTCGAAAGGCCGGCGAAGGTCTGCGCCAGCCACAGCTCAGAACCTCGCGCCGCCAGCACGCCGGTGCTGACAGACCCCGGGTTCCAGGCTGCGTATCGTGTTAACCCCAACCCCCTCAGGGGTGCGCAAAGGTATTCAGGAGTCCTTGAGTGAGTTGTAGAGGAAGGTCTCGTAGACCGCGCTCTTCGCTCCGGCGCGCTTGAGCAGCTTCAGCTGCGCCTCGACCCGGCCAGCGAGCGCGTCCAGGCCCTTCACCCCCTCGGCGCCCAGGTTCTCGAGCGCGTCGTTCATCGCCTCGAGCACCGCGAGGGTGTCGGTGGGTTGGCCGAGCAGCGCCTCTGCGTCGGCGAGCACCGCCTCGAACTGTGCCTCGCCGAGCTTCGCGTAGAGGGCGTCGACCCGCGGGTCGGCCGTGCGGGGCTGACAGAGCGCGATCAGCGCCGGGCTCTTGTGGAAGCGCTTGAACGTGGAGTCCTTGAGCGCGCTGACGTAGGCGCGGTCGAGGGAGATCGCCCGCTCGAGCGCGTGGAGCGTCTCGGCCTCGCGCCCGAGCTTCGCCAGCGTCGAGGCGAGGCGGTAGGCGACGGCGCCGTCGTTCGGCTTATGCGCCACCAGGCGGACCAGCAGCCCCCGCGCTGCCTCGTGCTTCCGCTTGCGCAGGTCGTCGTCCGCGGCGGCCTCGAGCGCGGCGGGCGTGTCGAGGCCGACCTGGTCGAGGAGAAACCGCGCTGCCTGCACCCCCTTGCGGCCCTCGGCCTGGGTCACGAGGTCGTCGCCGATGGTGTGGAGGATCTCCTGGAAGTACTGCCGGTCCTCTGCGCTCCCCGCGCGGGCGAGCTGCTTGCGGCAGATCGACGCCAGCTTCTTGAGCTTCGTGACCGCCGTCTTCTCGTCGCCGGCCGCGTAGGAGGCGCACCCGAGGATGTGGAGCCCCGAGGTGTCCTCGGGAGCCCGCTTGCAGACCTTCTTCGCCAGCTCGATCGCCTCGTCGAAGGCGCCATCCAGGTACGCCGTCTCTGCCGCGTCGATCAGCTCCTCGAGCTCATCCTTCATCTTTCCCTCCTCGTCACTTCGCGTTGAGCCCGAAGCGCACCCACTCCCAGAACGGCGAGAACGGGTGGCGGAAGGCGAGGTATCCGCTGGCGGCCGTCCACACCAGCAGCAGCGGCCACTGCCAGCCGACGCGGGCAGGCCGCGCCGCCAACACCAGCCCCGGCGCGAGCAAGGTGCCGGCGTGCCACCAGCCGTGCGAGCGCTCGAGCACCGCGAGGCCGAGGGCCGTCAAGACGGTGACGGCGACGAGGCGCTCCTGCTGCCGCCAGAGCCAGATCGCCACTGCCAGGCTGCCGAGGGCCAGCAGCGTCAGCGCGAGCTTGAGGTGCGTGTAGTGCACCGGGTTGTCCGCGGGGATGGTGCCGAGCGAGCCGCGCAGCGCGACCGCGGCGATGGCCGAGGGGACGACGAGGATCGCGCTCGCCGCTCCGAGGGCGAGCACCCGGGGCCGCGTCCGCAGCTCCCAGAGGATCGCCACCGCCAGCGGGGCGAAGACCGCCGCGCGGAAGTGGAGCGCCGCGGCGAGGCCGAGGCACCCCAGCGCCGCGACCGGCCGCTGGCGCTGCCAGAGCAGGCAGGCGAGCGCCCCGGCGAGCAGGTAGGCGCAGTCGAAGAAGCCGTTGATTCCCATGCCCACCAGCAGCGGCACCGCGAAGGCGCCCGCCCAGAGCTGGGCGATGCCGGGCAGCGGGGCAAACAGGCGCACCACCGCGGCGACGCCGAGCAGCGCGACCAGCGTCCACATCCAGACGACGCCGCGGTGGGCGGTGGGGGGAGAGAGGATCCCCGCGCCCTCGAGGCGCGCCCACGGCCAGTGGACGAGGATCGCCAGCGGAGGGTAGGGCGCGGTCCGCGCGGGGAAGAGCACCGCGTGCTCCGCGCCGACGTCGGGCTCGGTGGCGATCAACGTCCCGTAGGGCTCGCGGTACAGCCGCAGGCCCTGGTCGACGAGGATCATCGCCTCGCCCATGTGCCGCAGGTGATCGGTGTAGAGGTTCGAGGCGTCCGCGCTCTGGGCGCCGACGACGTACTGGGCGGCGACCAACAGCTCGAGGCCCAGCAGAGCGATCAACACCGCCAGCCGGGGCAGGGTAATCACTGGGGCGGGCCCATCGCGTGCTCAGCCGTCGAGCCCGACGAAGATGTGCTGCACGTCGTCGTCTTCGTCCAGCTCGGAGAGGAACGCCTCGACCTCGGTGCGCTTGGCCGCGTCGACCGCCACCGGGTTCTTCGCCTTCCACGCCAGCTGCGCCGAGGTCACCGTCCACTTCGCGGCGGTGAGCGCCCGGTTGACGAGGTCGAGGTCGTGCGCCTCGGTGAAGAAGCGGGTCGCGCCTTCCTCCGCCGGCTCGAGATCCTGAGCGCCGGCCTCGATCGCCGCCGTCTCCGGGTCCGCGCCCGCGGGAGGCGTCGCCTCGACCACTCCCTGGTGCTTGAAGTCCCAGGACACCGCGCCGGCCGCGGCCAGCTGGCCCTTGCGGAACAGCAGGCGGATGTTGCCCGCGGTGCGGTTCTTGTTCTCGGTGAGGCACTCGACGATCACCGGCACGTGGTGGGGCGCGAACCCTTCGTAGGTCACCACCTCGTAGTTCACCGGCTCGTCGCCCAGGCCGGCGCCCTTCTTGATCGCCCGGTCGAGCGTGTCCTTCGGCATCGAGGCCCGCTTCGCCTGGTCGATCGCCATCCTCAACCGCGAGTTGGACTCGGGATCCGCCCCGCTCTTCGCGGCGACCATGATCTCCTTCACCAGCTTGCCGAAGATGCGGCCCTTGGCAGCGGCGTTCTCGG
>JAYVRT010000168.1:0-7866 GCA_043776025.1 Archangiaceae bacterium
GCGAGGCCGGCAGCGGCTCGCACGCGGTTGACGCCTCAGCCGGGCGGGCCGTGCAAAGTATTTGCAGACAACCGGCACAAAGACGACGAGGCCGCTTCGCGCGCCGCAGGCCCGACCGCCCCGGCTCAACCGAGCGGTGGGTTAGGGGTTGGTGCGCGCGGTGCACTGCGACGCGGTCGAGAACCCTGCATCGCCCACCGAGCGGACCCGGAAGAAGTAGGTCGTCGCCGCGGTGAGGCCGACTGCCTGGTACGCGGTGGCGTCGGGGTCGGTGGCCGGGGCTCCGCCGTCGGGCTTGAGCAGCTGGGCGTAGGGCCCGTTGACGTTGGTCGCGCGCTCGACGCGAAAGCCGTACTCGTCGGCCGAGTTGTCGACCCAGGTGACGGTCAGCGAGGTCTGGCCGATCGGGCCGGCGTCGGCGCCGCTGGGCGCATTCGGGGCCGAGAGGGTCGAGCCGGTCACCGGGCCGATCGTCTGGGAGACGCCGCCCAGGTTGTAGGCGTGGATCCGGAAGTAATAGGCGGTGCTCGGGTTCAGGTTGGCCGGGGTGAACTGGGTCGCGTTTGCCGCCGTCTGGGTGATGGTGGCGTAGCCGGCGTCGGGCAGCAGCGACTGCTCGACGCTGAAGCCGTCCTCGTTCACCGAGTTGTCGGCCCAGGCGAGGCGGATGCTGTTGGACCCGAGGACGGTGGCAGTGAGGTTCCCGGGGTTCGCGGGCGGCGTGGGCAGCGTCGCTGCGCTCGACTCGTTGGAGTAGGGCGAGATCCCTCCATCGTTGAACGCCCGCACCCGGTAGTAATAGGCGGTGGACGCCGCGAGCCCGCCATCATCGGCGTAAGCCCCGCCGCCGTCGGTGACCGGGCCGACGGTGGCGACCTTCGCGAACCCGTTGGCGGTGGTGAGCGAGCGTTCGATCTCGAAGCCCTTCTCGTCGTTGGCGCCGTCGTTCCACTTGAGGTTGATCTGCTGAAACGAGGCGGTGGTGGCGAGGAGGTTGAACGGCGGGTTCGGGCCGGTCTGGGTGGTCGGCGTGGTGGCGCAGGCCGGCGGCGTCGAAGGCATCGACCGGTTCCCGACCACATCCACCGCCACCACCTGGTAGCAGTACATCGCGCCCGAGCCGAGCAGGGTCGCGGTGAAGCTGGTGCCCGGCGCCTGCACGGTGCCGATCTCGACGTTGTTGCGCAGCAGGGCGTAGCTGCCGACTCCGGAGTCGGCGTCGGTCGAGGCTGTCCAGTTGATGGTGATCGAAGTGGTGGAGGCGGGGGTCGCGACGACGTTGGTGGGAATCGACGGCGCCACCTGGTCGTTGGTGATGAAGGTTGTAGTGCTGACGACCAGCGAATACGGCGAGCCTCCCGCGGTGTTGGCCGAGCGGACCCGGTAGTAATACAGGGTGCTCTTGGTGAGCCCCGAGTCGGTGAAGGCGACGACGTCCGCGGCGGTGGTCTTCACCAGGGTGAAGGGGCCCGAGATGTCTGGCCCGCGCTCGATCTGAAAGCCGGTCTCGTTGGCCGAGTTGTCGACCCAGGTGAGATCGACGTTGTTCATCGAGGTGGCCTTCGCCATCAGCCCGGTGGGCGCCAGGGGGATCACCGCGGCGATGGCGGTGGTGACCCGCAGGGCCGCCGAGTTGATGTGAGCGGCGTCGGCGTAGATCGCCACCACCCGGTAGAAGTACGTCTTCGAGGCCTGGACGCTGACGTCGGTGAAGGTGGTGCCGCCGCTGGCAACGGTGCCGACCTGGTTGTAGCCGGTGGTCTCGGAGACCTCGCTGCGCTCGACGGAGAAGCTGGTCTCACCGTTGGCGGAATCCTTCCAGGTCAGCGTCACGGTGCGGTCGGTGACCTCGGTGGCGACGAGGTCGACGGCACCCTTCCCGTTCGAGGCGGGCGAACAGGCCGCCGCGGCGAGGGCCGCGACTGCGATCAACGAAGTTTTGCAGCCGGTCATGGCTACCTCTTAAAAAAGAAAGCGCCCCTTCGTGGGGGCGCAGGCTACCACCGAAGGCGGGTCCAGGAGTCGCCCTATGCCTTCTTCAGCGCCTGGCGGAAGGCGTCGAGCGCGGCGGAGACCCCGACCTGGGCCCGCTGGACCGCGCGGCGCATCAACAGGCCCTTCAACTTTCCAGGCAGGGCGTTGGCCCGCGCCTCGTCGCTGGCCCCGAAGCCGACGAGGTCGACCCGAAGGGAGATTGCCTCGAGCAGATCCGACAGGTCGGCGTCCCGCCGCGCGAGGAGGACGAGATCGGGGTCGGCTGGCGCCAGCTGCTCGCTCAGGGCCCGCCACTGCGGCTCGGCGGTGTCGAGCACCACCACATCCGCGGAGTGAACCCGGGGGTCGGAGGGCTGAACCCCGGCGGCATCGAAGCCCTGTGACCGCAGCGCGCCGACGGTAGCGGCGCTGCCGATCACCACCACCGTGCCCGCCCCCCCTTCCTGGATCGCCGCCTCGTAGAGGGCGAACTGCCGCTCGAGCGCTTCCCAGACCGGGTCGGGCACGAGCTTTCCCTGGGCGAGCAGCTGGGCGACCTGGCGGGCGATCTCGCGGGAGATCTCGCGATCTCGGACCCGCTGGACCCGGCGCTCGAGCGCGGCGCGGATCTTCGCCCGCACCAGCGCGAGGTTCTCGAAGGGCTTGGTGAGGTAGTCGGAGGCGCCCGCGGCGAAGGCGGCCAGCACCGACTCGGCGCTGGCGTAGCCGGTGATCACGATCGACTCGATCATCGGGCGCGCCTTCACTGCCTCGATGACGAGCTCGATCCCTCCCATGCCGGGGAGATTCTTGTCGGTGATCAGCAGGTCGAAGCGCCGGCTGCGCAGTTGGTTGAGCGCGGACTCAGCCGAATCGGCAGTGGCGACGAAGAGATCCTCTTCGCGCCCGAGCAGCGAGACAAAGACCTGGCGGACGATCGGCTCGTCGTCGACGACGAGGACGCTCGAAACGAGGGTGTCCTGGGAGCCGGCGTCGCTCGAGTCGCTCGGCACCTCGAAGGGGAAGTCCATCGGCCGCCCGAGGATGGCACACGCAGCCATGGGCCGCGAGAGTTCGGCCGGACGGTGGAGCCCCCTGGGCTGATCACCCGCCGGTGACGTGCACCGGGATCGCGGCGCTGTCGTTGTCGAGGAAGCCCTGGACGATCGCCACGCCCGGCTTCTGGGCGAGCACCTCGACCTGCCCATCGGCGCGGGCGACGACCTGAATCAGCGTCCCGTCGGAGCTCCTCCACTTCAGCTGCGAGGTCAGATCGCGCTTCGACCCGTCGGCGTAGAACCCGAACGCGGAGATCAGCTGGCGGGTGCCGGCGGGGAGCCACGAGGTCGCGACCTCGATCGAGATCGTCCGCAGCTCCGGGGCTTCTCGCGCGACGACGGGCGAGGGAGGTTGGGTGCAGGCGATCGCGACCATCGAGAAGCAGACCAGACGGAGGAAGGGAGAGGCCATGTGGGAATCCTCGAGCAGGCTCGGCGGGGTCGCCGGCACTCGGAACAGTTAGCAGCGGCCGTGCCGGTGTAACTGGCCGGACTTGGGAGCCCAGCCCCGGGTCGGGACTGGCTCCCGGGGGTGGAAGCTGACCTGTCCGGATCGAAACCCAGCTCATGGCCCGGCGTCGGTGGCTCCGGCGTCGACTGCGCCGCCGTCGCGTGCGCCCGCATCGGCGTCGCCGCCATCGGAGACGGGCAGCGGCTTGAGCCAACAAGCCGTCTGGCTCCCGTGGTTGACGTAGTAGCAGTCGTACTCGGGGATCCGGCACTGCGGCTTGCTGGTGCAGGCGGGCGAGCAGAACGCGTCGTCCTCGCCCCACGGCTGGAGAGAGTCGAGACAGACCTGGCCGGCGCCGCACCTTCCGCCGTCGGGGCTGCCGCGCCCGCAGCCGCGGGTGCAGAAGCCGCCCGGGTAGTCCCCGTTGAGCGACGAGGTGAAGTGTTTGCAGTACGCGCCGGCCCCCGCTGCGGCGCACTCGGCGTCGGCGACGCAGGGGTCTCCGACACGGTTGTTGGTGCAGGCGCCGTTGGCGCAGCGCTGTGCGCCGGAGCACCCCTGACAGGAGGAGGCGCCGCTGCCGCACGACGCGTGGCTGTCGCCGGGCGCGCAGGCGCCGCTGACGCAGCAGCCGCTGCCGCAGTTGCCCGGGTTGCAGGACGGAACCACGCACTGCCCGGCGCTGCAGGCGGCGTACTGCGGGCAAGCGGAGCAGGCGGATCCCCCGGCCCCGCACCGGGCTCCGGTGAGCGTCGAAGGGGCCAGGCACATGCCCTGGTCACAGCACGTCCCGCACGTCTGGGGACCGCAGGGCAGCGCGGTGCAGGTCCCCAACCTGCATCGCTCGCCGGTCGCGCAGCCGGCGCAATCAGCCCCGTGCGTGCCGCACTGCATGTTCGACTGCTCGGCGAGGCGCACGCACTGGTCCTTGACGCAGCAGCCGTCAGGACAGCTGACTGGGTTGCATGGCGAGAGCGCGCAGGCACCGTTCTGACAGGTCTCGCCGTTCTTGCAGATGACACACCGGCCGCCCCCCTTGCCGCAGCCCCAGGCGGAGCGTCCATCGATGCACGCGCCGTCCGACACTTCGCAACCGACGCAGCTGCCCTGAACTCCGCCACCGCTGCCAGAGCCTCCGCCTCCGCCCGCGCCGACACAGGCGCCTGCGACGCATCGGCCCCTGGCGCAGGGCGCGGAGTCCGAGCATTGGAACTCGACCACCGGCTGAAAGCAGCCGCAGCCCCAGAGCGTGAGCACCGCGAAGATTTCGACCAGCACCAAAGCGGGCGAGCGCATCGAAACCTGCTCCAAACGACAGCCGGCGCGAGAACACAAGCTCCGCCCGCCCTTGCTGCCGCGGCCGAAGCGCGCGATGACCTCGCAGATCGATGTCTGGCTCGACCGTACGCTGCCTCGCGCTGTGCCTGGTGGGGACGCTTGGCCCGGGGTGCTTCAGGCGGGCGGCGGATCCGGGTCAGAGCACGCAGGGCTGGTTTCGCGCCGACCGACCGCCGTCGTCGCCAGACGCCTACCAGGAAAGGTTCGAGCCGGTGGGGCTCGCGGACTCAGTCCCCTGCGAGGAGCTCACCCGCAAGCTCGGCGATCCGACCAAGCCGATCGTCGTGTTCGTGCCCGGCATTGGCGGCGACGGCGAAGAGATGCGGGCCTCGCTGCCGGTGCTGATGGAGTCGAAGCCGGCGTCGGTCTTCATGTTCCGTTGGATCCCCTTCGAGCGGCGCGAGCTGATCGTGACGCGGTTGGCGAAGGGGGTTTCGCGGCTGGCCGAGTGTTTGCCCGGTGCGCCCGGACGCTTGCTGGTGATCGCCCACAGCGCCGGCGGGGTGATCGCAAGCTTCGCGGTCGGCCGGATGACGGCCCCCGGGCCGGTGGGAGAGGCGCGGTGGCTCACGGTGCTCACCGTCGCCGCGCCACTGGCGGGCAAGGGACGACGCGACGCCCGGCCCGACGGCAACGGCGAGGCGATCTTCTTCCTCGATTTGGGGACCCGCATCCTCAGCTACCCCGCCCCGACCCACGGCATCCAGGTGGTGCACCTGCGGACCTTCGCCCCCGCGGACTCGGTGATGGAGGCCGACCAGGACCTGATCCCGAATGATCCGAAGATTGGTGTTCCCGGCGCGCCGCAGGTGGACCTGCCGCGCGGGCTCAGTCACCCCGAAGCGCTGAAGTACGTCGCCGGCGAGGTCGCGGCCGGCCGGTGGACGGCGTGGCGCGACGTTGACGCGAGCGCCGCTACGGCGCCTTGACCTTGATCGCCACGGTGTCGGTGGCGACCGGCCCCGACGGCGAGCGCTGGCTGAGGTAGGCGCGCGCGGTGAGGTTGCCCAGCAGCTGGGTCGTGCCCGCCTTGAGCTCGAGCGTCCCGCCGTAGACCTTCGTCTCGCCCGGCGCGAACACCGTCGAGTGGGTGTTCGGATCGCAGAAACGCGCCTCGTTGATCGACTTGATCACCGCCCCGGTGCCATCGAGCAGCTCGATGTTGTGCAGGCAGCCGATGGTGTTGATGCCGACGGCGACCGATGCGGTGTTCTTCACCTTGAAGCTGAAGGTCGCCGTCGCGGTCACCTCGTTCGACGGGCACGGCGTGGTGATGCAGACGATGGTGTCGGGCTTGTTGGTGTAGACGGCCGCGTCGGAGGTCAGGGTGCCGATCAGCGCCGAGGCGGCGTCGACCGGGTACTGGGCGGCGCCGACCCTCGCCGACTTCAGCAGGTAGCGATCACCCGCGGCGGTGGTGAGCGCGACCAGGCCGACGCCGGGCGCGAAGGAAAGATCCTGGAACGCCGGCGTGGCGCAGCGGACGTTCGCCGCGGGCTTGAGGTCGAAGCGAATCGTGCGGACGTCGGTGAACTTGCCGGCGTCGGTCTCGATGCTGTCGCCGGTCGCGATGCGGTGGGCGGTGAAGGTGCCGCACGCGCCGCTGCCCCAGGCCCACGGGGTGACCGCGTAGCCGAAGCGGATGAACGGCGCCCAGGCCGCGCTGGTGGTGGAGCGGATGTTGAGCGTCGTCGAGGCGCTGGTGTCGACACCGATCCACTGGTGGGTCGGGGTCAGCCCGACGAGCCGCGCGAGCGTGTCGCCCTGGGTCAGCGTCAGCCAGACGGTGCGGGTCGCGGGGAGCGTGTTCGGCGAGGTGGCCGCCAGAGTCCAGGTGTTGCCGGCGCCCATCGGGAACCACACCGACGCACGGTTCGAGCTCAGCTCGCTCGAGCGGGTGTCGAGGGTGTCTTCGCCGTCGATCGGACCGCCGAGCTCCGGACCACACCCCGCCAACACCACCGCGACGACTGCCAGGAATGAGCGACGCATCGAGCCCCCAACCGTGAAAGTTGGGCGTTGTGTGTCATGGTGGGTGGATGTAGGTCAACCCCTTTGGGCTCAGCGCCAGATGTCTGCGGCGCCAGGACTTTGGGGCAGAAAGTCGCCGTCTTTGGGCTCGAGGACGACCGGCTTTGGCTGGGCAGGAGCCAGGGCGTCGGCGGCGAACCCGGCCCCGGTGGCGGCGACGCTCAAGCCGACCTGCACGGCGGTGCCGATTCCCGGGATGACGCCGACGACCCCTGCGGTGACATCGAGCAGGGCGGCGAACTTCTGCAGGCCAGTGGAGTTTGGGTTGGCGAAGACTCGGACCGCGCTGACGAGCGAGCCGACGAGGCCCAGCCCGGGAATGAGCTTGCCGAACTTGCCGAGCACCGAGAGGACCCGCGGCGCCTGCTTCGTCGCGACCTTGATCCCCGCCTCGAACCCCTTCCCCGTCGCGGCGCGGACGACCTGTCGGGTGAAGGAGCCGAGCGCGGTGCCGCACGGCTTGCCGAGCGCCTTCACCAGCAGCTCGGTGAGCGGCTTGAACGCGCCGGGCTTCGCCGCGAACTTCGTCAGCTGCCCCCAATGACTGGCCAACAGCGGCCGCTTCACCAGCGCGTCGAGGATCGGCCCGAGCGCCTTGAGCGCCTTGGCGCCAGCGGCCTTTCCCGCGGGGGAGTGGGCGAAGACCGCGAGCGCCGACTTCGTCGCGTCGCCCTTCGAGCCGCCGCCCGCGAGCACTTCCATTGCCTTCATCAGCGCCGGCGTGAGGCCGGGCTTGCTGGCGGAGAAGAGATCGCCGCTGAGCGCCGCGAGCGAGGCACGGCTCAGAGCGTTCGCGGTCTTTCCGGTGATTGTCGGCATGGGTGAAGAATATCCAGCGGCGGACAACGAATGAAGCTTTCTTCAGGGGAACAGGCGGCGCAATCCGTGGGCGAGCTCAACGCAGCACGGACTGCAGCATCTGGTCGAGGTGCTCGCGCTGGGCCGGGGTCAGGGTCCCAAACCGGATTCCAATGCGGTGAAGCCCGCCCTCACCCAGGCGCGCGTGGACGACGG
>JAYVRT010000169.1:0-2400 GCA_043776025.1 Archangiaceae bacterium
CCTGTCCACCCGCTGCCGCCGAACCAGGGGGCCTTGCTCTGCTCGGTGGCGACCACCCACGCGATGGACAGCTCGTGCGGCTCGCGGGGGATGACGCCCCACGCACCGCCTGAGCGCCTTGGGCCTCCGCGAAAGGTGAAGACGCCCGCGTGCTCGGAGTACGGCTCGGGGAAGGTCTGCGTCTCGGCCAGCCCGCCGTCGAAGATCACCTCGCGCTGGAGCCGGTTGAGCGAGTCAGGGTGGGGGTCGAGCTCGATGTTGCGGCTGACGGGAGGCGGGGGCGGCTCTTCCACGAGCGCTTCGATGGGAGGAGGCGGAGGGGGCAGCGGCTCCGGCACGGGCGGAGGCGGGGTGCGGCAGCCGGTGAGGAGAAGGAGGCTCGCGAGGAGCCCCCGCGTGCAGTGCATCAGAAGCGAATGCGAACGCCCGCGCCGATGCGCGACTCACCCGACGAGTCGTGGCTGGCGGAGAGGGCGAAGTCGACGTTCTTGTCGACCTTCCATGCGGCCTCTGCGGTGGCGGTGGTGCGATCGGTCTGGAAGTTGTGGTTGATGCCGCCCGAGAGGGTGAGGTTGTCGTTGGGGCGGTAGACGACGCTGCCGCCGACCGATTCCATGCCGCTGCGATTGGCGGTCGCGTAGGCCGAGAGGTTCAGGTTCGGGCGGTTGAGATCGTACTGAAGGCGCGCGTTGTCGAAGCCGCTGACCGAGTTGGCCGTGACCGAGGCGGAGAGCCGGCCCGCATCGCCCAGGTCCACCTTGCCAGTGACGGTGGTGGTGGCCTTGAAGTTCTTGAAGTGCGCGTCCCAGTCGCCGCGGAGCTTCACCTCGAGCTTGTCGTCGAAGAACTTCTGTTTGATCTCCGGCTTGATGCCGAGGCTGCCGAGCTTGGCGCTGCCACCCGTCCAGGCCACCACGCCGGCGGCGGCCGCGAGCCCACCTGCCAGCGAGTAATAAGCGGTGGGGGAAGCCTGCTTGAGGTCCTTGATCAGGTCCTTGGCGATGTCGCCGCCGATGTTGCCGAGATCGCCGAGCCTGGTGCTGGCGATGTCGCGGGTGTCGAGGCCGGCGTCCTTGAGCTTCTGCTGCACGCCCGCGGCGATCTCCGGGCTGAGCGCGCCGATGGGGATGCTCTTGAGGAGATCGGTCGACGCGTTCTGGAGCTCGGTCTGCTGGGCGGCGGTGAGGGTGTCACCTTCGCGAACGGGCACCGTGCCGCGGGCCATGCTCATGGCGTCGTGGTTGAGCGTGGTCTCGACGCGCGTGGTGTACGTCTTGAGGGCGCCCTCGAGGGCGGTGCGGACCGGGTTCGGCGCGGTGGCGCGGACATCGGCGTCGCTCGAGACGTGCGCGGGCAGCGAGAGGTCGAGCGGGCGCTGGTTGTTGGTGCCGGCGGCCCAGCCGTTGGTCTGCGTGGTGGCCGCGGGAGCGACCGGCGCGGCTGCGGGCTCCGTGTTGGCGGTGGCACCGACGCGAGGAGCTGATGGACTTCCAATCCCGTTCACAGGCATATGGTGAGACCTTAACCCCGAACACCCCGGAGCTGCGCAAATGGCTACCCTCCTCGTCGTCGACCTCACGGCCCTCCTCGACACCAGCAAGGTCGGCATCGAGGCCGCCAAGGGCCTCGAGAAGAGCTGGAACGACGCGAAGAAGCTGCCGGATGAGCAGCGCCAGGAGCTGCTCGGGAAGCTCCAGCAGCAGCGGGATGGCCTCCGGGAGGCGCTGTTTGCGAGGGCCCGCCCCTTGCTGGCGGAGATGGCGAAAGAGAAGAAGGCCGACGCGGTGCTCGACAAGAGCGCGGTGCTCTGGGGCAAGGGCGACGACATCACCAAGGCGTTGATCAAGAAGGTCGACGCGGCCGGACCACTGAAGATCTAACTGCCGAAACACGACACTGACCTGTCTCCCTCTCCCCGAGGGGGAGAGGGTCGGGGAGAGGGCAGTCATGAAGATCGCGATCATCGGAAGTGGTCACATCGGCGGAGGCCTGGGCAAGGCGTGGACGTCAAAAGGCCACGCAGTCACCCTCGCTGGCCGAGAGCCAGGCTCCGTGAAGACCGCGGTCGCCGACGCCGAAGTGGTGGTGCTCGCGATGCCGTACCCCGCGATGGACTCTGTCCTCGCCGAGGCCGGCGACTGCGCGGGGAAGATCGTGATCGACTGCACGAACGCGGTCGCGCCTGGCTTCACGTTGCAGTTCGGGCACACGACGTCAGCGGCAGAAGAGCTGCAGAAAAAACTCCCGAAGGCGCACGTGTTCAAGTCGTTCAACGCGCAGGGCGCGGAGAACCTCGAGAACCCGGTCTACGGCGGGGTGAAGGCGACGAACTTCTTCTGCGGTGATGATGCGCGGGGGAAGACGGTGCTGACCCAGCTCGTGGCCGACGTCGGCTTCGAG
>JAYVRT010000170.1:0-7861 GCA_043776025.1 Archangiaceae bacterium
ACGTCTCGGGCGGCGCGCCCCCGAAGGACGGCCGCGCGAAGGCGAGCGCTTACTTCGCGGCGAAGGTGACGGTGCGAGCGCACGGCGCGGCGCCGGAGCACGTGCAGGCGGTGAAGGACGAGGTGGTGGCGCAGTTGCTCGGCAACCTCCAACTGATCAACCGCCTCGGCGCCGCGAGGCCGATCGAGATCGACCTCGTGCCCGAGGGAAAGCCGATGTCGGCCTACGGCTTCCCCAGGCGCGCTTCGGCGAACGCGGCAGGGCTGTTCTGGGACAGCCCGGACTGGCCGAGCGCGAGAATCGGGTTGCTGCTGCGCGCGCTGAAGAACGAACGGGCGCTGGTGACGCACGAAATGGCGCACGCGATTCAGCGGCTCGCCTTCACCCAGGCGGAGCAGGACCACCTCTACCGGTTGATGCTGCCCACCTACCGGCATCGGTCCTGGGTCGATGAGGTGTTCGCGATCTACAGCGAGCGCGAATTTCTTCCCGGCTTCACCGAGCGCGAAGGCCACGCCCCGGGCGTCTATGGGCTCGCCCGCCAGCGGTGGGACGAGCGTCACGTCTTCACCCGGTTCGTGCGGCACCTCTACCACCCGCACAAGCCGCTGGCGGGGAGCGGGCGGTCGCTGGGCGGCAGTGGGTTCGGCTGAGGCCGCTACTTGGGGAAGGGGATGACCACCGCGAGCCCGAACGCCGTGGGCAGCCGCACCGTCACACCGACCATCGCGTAGTAAGAGAAGATCGCCCCGGGCAGCCGGCGCACGCCAAGCTCCGCGCTCAGCCCGTACGCGGCGGTGCCGGTGTACCAGCCGGCGACCCAGGTCATGCCGGTGATGTTCCCGCTGCTGCCAGAGAATTCGCCGCTGGTGTACTTGAGCGCTTCGATCCCCAGACGCACCGCGCCGCCCGAGCCGAACGCGAGGCCGTTGCGGTCCTGGAACAGGAGCTCGGCCCGCGCTCCGAGCGAGATGCGCCCGACGGCGCCCACCCGGTGCAGCCACGCGCCGTCGAGGTAGAGGCCGTTCACTGGGCGGTCGGGGTCGGCGAGGAAGAGCACGTAGCCCAGGCCGATGTCGGCGGGGAACTTCTCCGGCTCGACGATGCTCGCCAGCGACGCTCCGACAATTGGCGTGCAGCGCCGGCGCGGGCTTGCCAGCGATCACCGCGGCCGCGATCCCGGTGTCGGCGCGCAGCCCGGGCGAGACGAAGGGACAACCGCAGAGCGCGAGGGTGGCCGCGACGGCACAGCAGGCCCGCGTGCTCAAGCAGCCCCGGTCGGATCCGCCGGCTTCGGCTTGAGCCGCGGTGAACGCGACCGGGTCGCCACCCGCGGCGTCTCCGGGAGCGCCTGCTGCAGCGTCAGCGCCGGCGCGAAGAGGTCGCCCTTGTGGGTGACGCGCTCCAGCACCTGCGCCGCCTCGAAGATCAGCGGGCTCTTGTCGCCGCTGCGGTCGCACTGCTCGATCTCTTCCCAGTTGATCGGCGTCGACACCGTCGGCCGTTCGCGCGCCCGGAGGCTGTAGACACAGATCGTCGTCTTGTTGAAGTCGTTCTGGCTCCAGTCGATGAAGATCTTCCCGTCGCGGACGCTCTTCTTCATCTGGGAGACGAAGAGGTCTGGGTAGCGCCCCTCGAGGTCCTCGGCGATCGCCCGCGACCAGCCCTTGGTGTCCTCGTAGGTCGCCGGGGTGTTCAGCGGCACGACCAGCTGCATCCCCTTGTTGCCCGAGGTCTTGGCGAGCACCTGAAGGCCGGCCTTGCGGAACTCCTCCCGCAGCACCAGCGCCGCCTTGCAGCAGGTGACGAGGTCGGCGGGCTGGCCGGGGTCGAGGTCGAAGACCACCATCGACGGCCGCTCGAGGTCGCGGGCGTGCGAGAGCGAGGGGTGCAGCTCGAGCGCGGCGAGGTTGGCGACGAAGACCAGCGTCGGCGTGTCGTCACAGAGGATGAAGTTGAGGTGCTCGCCGCGGCCGTAGCCGTAGATGGGGACGGTGCGGATCCACTCGGGCCGCGATTTCGTCGCGTTCTTCTCGAAGAAGGACAGGCTGGCGACGCCGTTGGGGAAGCGCTTGAGCGTCAGCGGCCGGTCTTTAAGGTGCGGCACCAGCACCGGGGCGATGCGCCGGTAGTAGTCGACGACATTGCCCTTGGTGAAGCCCGCGGCGGGGTAGAGCACCTTCGCCTGGTTGGAGAGGGTGAGCGCGCGGCCGTCGACTTCGATCTCGATCGTCTCGCGCTTCGCCATCCGGCGAGGGTATCAGCCGCCCGGATCAGCGAAAGAACTGGCCCAGGTCGTAGCTCGAGATGCCCTTGCTCAGGTCCTCGGGCGAGACGAGGTGGGTGTTCTTCACCGTCTTGTCCGCGCCGGAGAGCACCAGCGCCCAGATCGCGTTGCCGTCGGCCTGGCCCCGGTAGGTCGACAGCGCCTTGAACAGCGGGGTGTTGCCGTGGTGGTCCCTGGCGTCGATCACCGCGCCCTTGTCGAGGAGCATCTGCACGACGTCGGGCAGGTGGAACTCGGCGGCGAAGTGGAGCGCGGTCCAGCCGTCGCGATCCTGCAGCTTGGGGTCGGCGCCGTGGTCCAGCAGCAGCTTGACGAGGTCGGCGCGTTTCTCGAGCACCACCTCCATCAGCAGCGTTCGTCCCTGGACGTCGGCCTGGTTGGGGTTGAACTTCGGGGTCTTGAACAGCTTGTCGATCGCGTGCGCGTCTCCGCTCCACAGCGCGTGCATCGGATCTTCCTGAGGCTTCTTCTTCATCGCGCCCTCCCTTAAAGAAGCTGCGGCGGACATTCTGCGTCCTGCGGGATAAACAGCAACCGGTGCTCGATGATCTGACCAGAAAGGTCCGGGAGTTTCTCGGGGGCATGCCTCCGCTGGAACCGCTCGAACCGCTGCTGGCCGACCCGATCGTCCTCGGCGAGCTGCAGAAGGCGTACGACGGCTTCGCCGAGCGCGTCCGGCAGATGCGCCAGCAGGCGGGGGAGATCGGCGTCCCGCAGAACCCGAACATCAAGTCGATCGGAGGCTTCAAGATCCTTCGCGAGCTCGGACGGGGAGCGATGGGCGCGGTCTACCTCGCCCAGCACGAAGAAGAGCCGCAGGTGGTGATCAAGGTTCCGTTCTCGGAGTTCGGCACCGCTCAGAAATGGGTGGAGATCTTCTTCCGCGAGTTTCAGGCACTCTCGACTCTGCGACACGACAACATCGTGCGCGTCTACCGGTTCGGCAAAGACCCGGACCACAACGTCTACTACTACGTCGCCGAGTACGTGGACGGGGTGACGCTCAAGGAGTTCCTCGACGCCAACCCGGAGCTGGTGCTCACCCCCGGCGAAGTGGCGGCGTTCACGATGGCGGTGTTGCGCGCGATCCGGTTTCTGCGCGATCGCAACGTCAGCCACCGTGACCTCAAGCCCGGGAACATCATGTTCACCCAGGATGGGATCGTGAAGCTGATCGACTTCGGCGCGGCGAAGATCGCCGGCCACCAGTCGGAGCTGAGTGACGCGGGGGTGGTGATGGGAACCTTCGACTACATGGCCCCGGAGGCGGGAAAGGTCGGCGCGACGAGGGTCGAGACGCTCGGGCCCGAGCGCGACATCTACGCGGTGGGGATCATGCACTACCGGCTGCTCAAGCGCCGGCTGCCCACCGACTACGGCGCCGGCGCGGGCGCGTCGCTGGAGTTCGCCCGCTTCGTCGACTCGAACCAGCGTGCGCTCAAGGACCTCGGCGGGCTGGATCCGCTCACCAAGGGGTTGTTGCTGCAGATGACCGAGCGCGAGCCAGACAAGCGCGTCGTCGACTTCGATGAGCTCGAGTGCCGGCTGCTGCAGATCTTGAGGGCCGAGGGCACGGCGACGGCGTCTTCGACTCCGCCCGCACCCTGAACGACGCTCAGTGAGGCCGGCGCGGCGGCGGTGGATACACCCGCACCACGGGGCGTCCGAAGACCGACAAGAAGGCGCCCACCAGCTCGGCGCCCGGGTCACGCCCGGAGACGACGATGCGAACCGGCGGCCGCGAGGGCACGTACTGAGGCGCGGCTCTCAAGCCGACCCCCATCGCGGGCGGGCTGGACGCCGGCATGGCGACGGCGACCAGCGGCGGCGCCGGGAGCGGCGGCTCGGAGACGGCGACGAGCGGCGGCGGGATGAGCTCGGGCTCGGCCGAGATTTCAACCGGCCCCCGCGAGGAGCACCCGGGGGCAAAGGAGGTCCACTCGCCGGCGGGCGCGCCCGGCGACGTGAGCTCGACCTCGAGCCCGGCAGCGGCGACACCCGCCACGCCAGCCGCGGCGGCGCCGCCCACCCCGCATGCAAGGTCGATCGAGGCGGGGGCGGGCGTCGAGGTCGCGCCGCCAACGGCCAGCGCGCCGCCGAGGTCGGCTCCTTTGGCGGAGCCACACGACGGGGCGACCCACGCACCGCCCGCGGCTCGCGCGCTGACGCTGGCCGGGCCGGGAGCGCTCGATGCGCAGACGGCAGGGCACGCGCCACCCCTCGAGACCGCGGCCACCGCGCTCGACCCCACCAGACGAGCACTCAGCACGGTGGCGCTCGAAGAGCACCCGGTGCGGGCCGAGCCGAGCGCGGCGTTCGCCGTTTCGGCGGCGGTCGTCGGGGCGGCGGGGAGCCACGAGGCGGGCAGGGGCCCAACCGCGATCGCTGGCGCCTGGGCAGCCGGCGTCGCTGCGAAGCTCGGTGCGTCCGGGGCCGGGGCGGCGATCCGCTCGGTGGGCCGCGCCCACTTCGCAGCCTGGTCGCAGGCCTGCCGCGCCGCCTCGGGGTGTCCGCGGTCCGCGAGCGCCGATTGGAGCGCGTCGAGGCGGAGACTCGCCCGGGAGTAGAGATCGCTCTGGGGGTCGGCGCGATCGACGACCTGCTGATACAGGCTCGCGGCGAAGGCCGGGTCGCTGTGACAGACGGAGTAGGCGGTCTGGTAGCTCTGCGTCAGCGGATCCACCGGGGCCCTGGCCGGAGCGTCCTCGTCGATGCACACCGCGGGGGGAACAGCCACCGCCGCCGCGCGCGACGCCGTGCACCCGGCGGCGACACACGCGAGGCTGAGCAACAGGTTTCGCATGCCCGCCTCGGACGGCGCGAGGCGACGGAATATTCAGTGCCGGCTGGCCTCGCGGCACGAAGCGGCGTCTCCGAGGTCGCAGGCGCGGATGCGGAACTGTTGCGCCTGCTTCCGGTCGAAGAGCTTCGAGGAGCGGTCGAGGTACGCCCACACCATCCCGACGCAGCCGTGGGCGCTGCCGGCATCGCAGGCGCGCCGGTAGAGCTTCGTCGCCCGCGCGTGGTCCACCCGGACCTCGTCGGACGCTTCGAGCGCCAGCAGGTCCGCCAGCGCGAGGCAGCCGTCCTGGTCCCCTTGATCGCAGCGCTGCTCGAGCGGCCAGGTCTTCTCGTTTCGCCCGATGCCGTGGCGCAGCGAGTAGCCGGCGAGCACCAGCAGCCCGACGCCAACCAGGGACACGCCGCGCCAGCGCCGCCGTTCCGAGGTGCGCCGCTTCAACGCGATCGCGAGCGACTGGGTCTCTTCCCGGGCGACGTTGGCGTCGCGGTGCAGGTCGATGCCGAGGATGTTGTCCGAGCGGCAGTAGACGCAGGTCATCAGCACCTGCTCGTCGCGCGGCGGCAGGGGGGCGAGACAGCGGCGGCAGAGGTACGGCTTGCCGGCGGAAGTCGGAGGGATGGCGCCGAAGTCGAGGGCGACCAGCCGCAGCGCCTGGCGGTCGACCAGCCGGCCGCGGATCAACCCGAAGAAGCCGACGACGCAGGCGACGACGAAGAGCGCGAGGTAAAGCGCGCCCGCAAGGGTGAAGGCGTGCGCGAAGTAGTTGAGGGTCGCGAGCACGAACGCCGCGGGCCACGCGGTGAGCATGAAGAGCGCTCCCACCGAGAGGACGCCGGTGAGGAACCCCGCCCCAGGTTGCTCGAGCAGCTTCGACACCGCCGCATCTGGGCGCCGGGCGAAGTCGGCGGCGTCGCGCAGCTTCTGCCGCACCTCGGCGCCGACTGGCACCGTCGCCTGGCAGTAGGGGCACACCACCGTCTCGGCGTCGGCGGGAGAGACAGCCGCGGCGCATGCCGGGCAGACGACGAGCGCGGTCGCATCCGCCTCGGCCGCGGTCCTCTGCTGGTACTCGGGCAGCGCCCCCCGGCCCGCCTCCAGCGTTCGCGCGAGCTCGACGAAGGAGCGCTGTTCACTGGGCCGATCGGCGGCCGCCAGCTCGATCCGGTCCCCTGCGTTCGGGCCCCGGTAGATGCACAGCTGCTTCAAGTCGGAGTCGTCTTCTTCCTTCGCCGCTTTCTTCGTCGGCGTCTCGAGGGCCACCTTGGTCAGCTCGGTCCACGCCAGGCGCCGGCCGGCGTTGGGTCCGCCGCGAATCTCGAAGCCACCGGGAGTGAGGACGAGATCGCTCGGCCGCTGGCTGCGCGCCCGCAGCAGGTACTTCCACGCCATCCCGCAGCAGAAGAGCCCGGGAAAGAAGATGTACCCGGCGGCGTCGCCAATATCGGTGATCCCGAGCGCGATCAGCACCGTCAGCGGGATGCCGACGAGCAGCGACCCGGGGACGAACCACATCGCGGTCCACACCAGGCTCGACAGCGCGGAGGTGCCGATCTGCAGCGGGATTCGCAGCGGTCGCTGGGCGCGCATTTCTAAGGAGGGCTGACGCCGCGAGACAGGTTCACCTGCTTCCGCGCCTGGACGTTGTTGGCCGCGCCTTGCGAGGAGACGACGTCGTAGCCCTGGTCGTAGAGCGCTTTGAGCTCTGCCACCGTCGGCGCCGCCGCGGCGGTGTAGGTGAAGGCACGGACGCCCGCGGAGTGAAGCCGGGTGGTGACCAGCGCGCCCACCTGCACCGTCGGATCGAACTCGAACATGAAAGCGCGCGGGTTCTGGATGGTGTTGAGCAGGGTGTCGACCTCGGCGAGATTCGAGGCGACGTTGATCAGGTAGTAGACCGTCTGCGAGCCGGCGAGCGTGGGGATCAACGTCTGCAGCTCGGAGGTGGAGATCTCGAGGAACGCGTAGTCCTCGGCGTTCGCGGCGTGTACCGCGGCGATGGTGCGGGCGTAGTCAAACGGCCGCTTCACCGTCAGCTGCACCACCATCTTTCCCTTGAGCCAGGCGAGCACGTCGTCGAGCCGCTGAAAGGTCTCGGTGCTCGAGGGCAGCCGGTGGCACTGCACCACCTGCGCCGCGGTCATCGTCTCGATCGTCTTGTTGTAGCAGTCGAGCGACTCGTAGATCGTGATCGGGCTCGAGTGGGCGATCACCGGGACGTTGTCGGCCGTCACCCGGACGTCGATCTTCACTCCGTCGAGACCTCCGGCGTAGGCCGCCGCGAGCGCCGCGTTGCTGTCGTATGGCGTGCTGATCGCGTCCCACGCACCGCCGTGCGCCACCGCGAGCACCCGGGTGCAGGCGGCGTTGGTCCAGCAGACCGACAGCGAGTTCCGGTAGGTCCCCCCGTCGGGGACGGCGCCGGCGTCTCGGCCGGCGTCGGCGCCCGCATCGGCGCCCGCGTCACCCGGCGTCGGCGGGCCGGCGTCGAGGCCGGCATCACTCCCTGCGTCGAACCCGGCGTCGGCGGTGGCCGCGTCCGGGCTGCCGGCGTCGAAAGTTCCCCCGGCGTCTGAGCGTCCCGCGTCCGGCGCTGCTCCTGCGTCGAGCGTCACCGACGGCGTCCCGCAGCTGAAGGCCACGAGGACTACGACCAGGGTCGCCGCCGATGCCCGCATCCGTCCGCCGCTACTTCTTCTTCGCGTGGCCGTACTTGACCGTCAGCTCCGCGCTGCCGAGCGAGTTCGCCCGGGTCATGTAACCGACCATCGCGG
>JAYVRT010000171.1:0-7849 GCA_043776025.1 Archangiaceae bacterium
AACCAGAAGATCGGCTTCATCTTCCAGAGCTTCAACCTCATCCCGGTGCTCAACGTCGCGGAGAACATCGAGTTCCCCTGCGCGGTGCGAAAGAACGCCGAGCCGGCGGCGAAGTTGCGGGCCCGGGTCGAGGCGCTCGCCGAGGCGGTGGGGCTCAAGCCCTACCTGCACCACAAGCCCGACGAGCTGTCGGGCGGCCAGCGGCAGCGGGTGGCGATCGCCCGGGCGCTGATTACCGAGCCTCGACTGGTGCTCGCCGACGAGCCGACCGCGAACCTCGACTCGGTCACCAGCGAGCAGATCATCGACCTGATGCTCGAGCTCAACCGGAAGAACAAGGTGACCTTCCTCTTCTCTACCCACGACCCGCGGGTGGTGAAGCACGCGCAGCGCGCGGTGCACATTCAGGACGGCCGCCTCGTCGCCGGCGCGGGCGTGGGGCACACTGACACCGCGTGATTGGAACCCCGCCTTTCCCGGTTGGCCTCTCGCCGTTGCGCGCCAACCTCCAGGCGCTCGGGCTCCTCGCGGTCTTCTACGGCTACCTCTACGGCAACGCGCTGCTCTCCGGGCCGGAGGCGAAGCTGAGCAACCCGGTCGCCTCGGTGTTCACCACCGGCGGGCTGATGTTGCTGGTGGTGACGCTGCTGGTGTGGCGCGACGTTGACTGGCGCGGCTCGCTCGGGCTGCAGCCGACCCCGGTGCTGCCGGCGGTCATCTTCGGCGGGGCGGGGGTGGTCGCCGCCTACGGGGCGAACATCGTCTTTGTCGTCGGCTACAGCCTGGTGCGCGGCGGGATGCTGGAGCAGGCGACGCAGAAGGCGCAGTGGGCCTCGAAGCTCGGCGCGATGCCGCTGTACTGGGTGCTGCCGCTGTCGATGTTCGTCGGCATCTGGGAGGAGACGGTGTTCCGTGGGTTTCTCCTCGGGCGCTTAAGGGTGGCCTTCCACGCCGTCGAGGGCAACCCCCGCGCGAAGCTTGCGACGGCGATGGCAGTGGTGGTCAGCGGGCTCCTCTTCGGCGCCGGGCACGGCTACCAGGGGCCGCTGGGCCTGGTGCAGACGGCGGCGGTGGGGATCGCCTTCGGCGCGCTCACCGTGTGGCGCAAGAGCCTGTGGCCGGCCGTCATCGCCCACCTGACGATGGACACCGTCGGCCTGGTGGCGCTGAAGTTCCTCAAGCCGGCGCTCGAAGAATTGGTCCACAATGGCCTGCCGCACTGATTCTTTCTAGAAGACCGCGACGGTGACGGGGTACGCCGGCACCGTCACCTGTGGCGACGGGTGGTACTCGGGGGGGGGGCGGCACGGTGGGGCCAGGGCCGTCGAACTGAGGCTCTCGCGGCGCGGGCGTCTCTGGGCACGGCCGCTGCTGCCCGCGCCAATAGCCGGCGCGGTACACGCCCTCGATCGCGTCCATCCTCGCGCCGACCGCCTTGCGCTCTGGCCAGAGGCGGACGAGCAGAATCGTCCCCAGGATCGCGACCCCGGCGAAGACGATGATCGCCACCGACAGCCCCACCAACAGCGCGACCTCGATGCCGAAGAACGAGGAGAGCGAGGACCCGAGCCAGATGCCGCAGATGGCGGCGCCGGTGGTCCCGCCGAGCATCATCGTCAGCTGCCACGCGATGCCGGGCCGCAGCTCGTCGAGCTTGTCGTACTCCTCACGCAGTTGGTTCCGGCTCCACGTCTCGTAGTTGGGCAGCGGTTCGCCCAGCGCGTCGACCAACCGGACGCGGGAGTGAACGTCTCCAGAGAGGTACGCGGGCTCCACTGGAAGGCCGTGGAGCATCAACGCCAGCGCGACGGTGAGCATCGTCGCCAGAGCGTATCAGCGCGCTCGCACCGCGCGAGCCAGCGTCAGCACCTGCACTTCGGCCGCGCCTGCCGCCAGCAGCGCTGCCGCGGCCTCGTTCGCGGTCGCGCCGGTGGTGAGCACGTCGTCGACCAACAGCAGCTTCAGCCCCTTCACGCCCGGCGAGGCGGCAAAGGCCCCGGCGACGTTCGCCGAGCGCTCATCGTCCGAGTGGCCCACCTGCCGGCCCGTTGCCCGCACCCGCGTCAGGGCGTCATCGCGCAGCGCGCGCTTCGACAGCCGCGCCACTTCGACCGCGAGCAGCGCCGTCTGGTCGTAGCCGCGCTCCCGATAGCGCGCGGCGTGAAGCGGCAGCGGCACCACCGCCTGCGGAGCCGCGGCGAGGAACCGCGACGAAGCACGGGTCAGCAGCGCCCCCAGCGGCCTCGCGAGCTCGGGGTGGTTCTCGTACTTGAAGCGCTCGATTGCCCGGGCCACCGCGCCCTCGTGCTCCAGCGGCGCGAAGGCCCGGCTGAACCTCGGCGGCCGCGCGGCGCATCGGGGACACAGCCCGCCCGGGTGCGCGCCAGGCTCGCTGCAGCGGCTGCAGGCGACCGCGGGAATCTCTTCGACCTCGGCGGCGCAGCCCTCACAGAAGAACGCCCCCGGCCCCGGCAGCAGCACATCGCAGGCGACGCAGCGCTCGGGGAAGACGACGTCGAGGACGTCGCCCCACAAGCTCACAGCAGCCCCAGCCGGGTCATCTCCGCAGGCGGCGGCAGCCCCATCACCTTGCACAGCGTCGGCGCGATGTCCGCCAGCACCCCAGGCTTGAGCTTCATCCCCTTGAAGTCGGGGTGGCAGAGGATGAACGGCACCGGGTTGAGCGTGTGTGCGGTGTGCGGCGCGCCGGTGACGAGGTCGACCATCAGCTCGATGTTGCCGTGGTCCGCGGTCACCGCCATTGCCCAGCCTGCCTGCTGGCAGGCCTTCCACAGCTGGCCGACGCAGTCGTCCACCACCCGCACCGCCTTGAGCGCCGCGTCCATCACTCCGGTGTGGCCCACCATGTCGGCGTTGGCGAGGTTCACCAGCGCGAAGTCGTAGGCGCCCTCGCTGATGCGCTTGCACAGCCCGTCGGTGACTTCGTTCGCCGACATCTGAGGCTTGAGGTCATAGGTCTTCACCTCGCGTGGGCTGGGCACCAGGTGCCGGTCTTCGCCGGGAAACACCAGCTCGCGGCCGCCGTTGAAGAAGAAGGTGACGTGGGCGTACTTCTCCGTCTCGGCGGTGCGCAGCTGCCGCCAGCCTGCCTGGCTGATGAGCTCGGGGAAGATGTGCGTCGGTTGCTCCGGCGCGAACGCCACCGGCAGGGTGAGCTTCTCGTCGTACTGGGTCATGCAGACGTAGGAGCCCAGCTTCAGCGGCCCGCGGTCGAACTGATTGAAGTCGGCCAGCGCCAGCGCCCGGGTCAGCTCGCGCGCCCGGTCGGAGCGGAAGTTGAAGAACATCACCGCGTCGCCGTCGCGAATCGGGCCCACCGGTTCGCCGTTTCCCGTGGTGATGACGGTGGGGACGACGAACTCGTCGGTCACCTTGCCGTCGTAGCTGGCCTGGATCGCCGCCGCCGCGCTCGGCGCCCGGGGGCCGACGCTGCGCACCAGCGCGTCGTAGGCCTTCTCCACCCGGTCCCACCGCTGGTCGCGGTCCATTCCGTAGTACCGGCCGCCGACGGTGGCGATCCGCCCGACGCCCTCGGCCTTGATGAACTGCTCGAGCTGCTCGAGGTGGCCCTTCGCCGACTGCGGCGGGGTGTCGCGCCCGTCGAGGAAGGCGTGGACGTAGACCCTGGGCAGCCCCACCTGCTTCGCCGCCCGGAGCAGGCTGTACAGGTGCTCCATCGCCGAGTGGACCCCGCCGGGCGAGACCAGCCCCAGCAGGTGGAACGCCTTTCCGTCGCGCTTGGCCTGCTCCAGAGCCACGCGAATCGCCGGCACCTGCGGCAGCGCGTTCTCCTCGCAGGCGCGGTTGATGCGCACCAGGTCCTGGTAGACGATTCTTCCGGCGCCGATGTTGGTGTGGCCGACCTCGGAGTTTCCCATCTGCCCCTCGGGCAGTCCGACCGCGAGCCCGCAGGTCTGCAGCTCGGCGTGGGGGAAGGCCGCGGTGAGCGCGTCGATGTTCGGCGCCCCCGCGAGGAGGATGGCGTTCGAGGCGCGGTCCGGGCTCAGGCCCCAGCCGTCGAGGACCACCAGCAGCACCTTGTGCAGAGGCTTCACGGTTCGACGTACTCCACTTTGTCGAGCACCTTGTCCCCGTGCTTGAGCGCGAGCGCGGAGACCTTGTCCTTGTCTTCCTGCTTCTCCACCCAGCCCCACAGCTCGACCCGCCCGTTCTTGACGCAGGCGGTGGCGGACTTCCAGCCCTTCAGCTCGCCCTGAAGCTTGGCCCGCAGCTTCTTCAGCTCCGGCGTCGGCTCGCGGTCCTCGGCGCAGGCAAGCATGTGGATGCGGGTGCCGTCCTTGAGCCAGACCATCGAGGTGCGCACTCCCTCGCAGGCAGCGGTGAGGACGAGCGTCTGGGTCTCTTCGATGTCGAGCGTCTCCTCGAGGCAGGCCCCGGAGGCGGCGGTGATGCGCTCCACCCCCGGCACCTTGAACGAACGGCTGTCCCCGATGGGAATCGTGACCGCGCGGAAGCGGACGCCCACCAGCACCTCGGGGCCCCCGGCCCAAGCCCAGGCGGCGGCGAGCAGCAGCAGGGCGACGGCGGGCCTTCGACTCACGGAGGCAGGCACACGCCCATGTTGCACAGCAGGTTCGAGGCGCAGACGATGCCGCAGCCGCCGCAGTTGTTCCGGTCGAACTGAACGTTGAGGCACTGGTTGCCGCACTTGGTGAGCCCGACGTTGCAGGTGCAGACCCCGTTGGAGCAGCCCTGGGTCGCCGCGGTGCCGCCGCACATCACGCCGCAGCCGCCGCAGTTGTTCCGGTCGTTCTGCAGGTCCCGGCAGACGCCGCCACACGAGGTGAGGCCGACGCTGCACTGGCAGGCGCCGGCGATGCAGAACTGGTTGAAGCTGCAGGTGTTGTTGCAGCTGCCGCAGTTGTTGCGGTCGTTCTGCAGGTCGCGGCAGATGCCGCTGCACGAGGCGCGGCCA
Source organism: Archangiaceae bacterium (assembly GCA_043776025.1). GTDB lineage: Bacteria > Myxococcota > Myxococcia > Myxococcales > Myxococcaceae > JAYVRT01. Next base: position 4,958 of record JAYVRT010000171.1, read on the forward strand.
GCGCTGCAGTAGCAGATTCCGCCGACGCACTGCTCCTGGCCGCTGCAGGTGTGGCTGCAGGAGCCGCAGTGAGCGAAGTCGCTCTGGAGGTTGAAGCAGCTCTGGCTGCAGGCGGTCTGTCCCGCGCCGCACATCGGTTGGCAGGTGCCGGCGTTGCAGACCTGGTTCGCGGCGCAGGCGACGCCGCAGCCGCCGCAGTTCTTCGGGTCCTGGTTGAGCCGGACGCAGGCGTTGCCGCACTGGGTGGTGCCGGGGGCGTTGCACTGGCACTGCCCGTTGAAGCAGTTGTTGCCCGCGCCGCAGGCGTTGCCGCAGCTGCCGCAATTGTTCGGGTCGAACGCGGTGACGACGCAGCTGTTGTTGCAGTTGGTCTGGAACGGCTGGCACATCATCCGGCACATCCCGAAGTTGCAGACCTGGCCCGCGCCGCAGGCGATGCCGCAGCCGCCGCAGTTGAGCGGGTCCTGCTGGGTGCGGACGCAGACGCCGCCGCACTGGGTGAAGCCGCCCTGGCACTGGCACGCCGAGTTGACGCAGGCGCCGCCACCGCCGCAGGTGGTGCCGCAAGCGCCGCAGTTCGCCGCGTCGGAGGCGGGGTTGACGCAGATGCCGCCGCACCGGAGGAAGCCCGTCGGGCAGGAGCTCTGACAGACGCCGGCGGCGCAGGTCTGGGTCGCGGTGCAGGTGATGCCGCAGCCGCCGCAGTTGGCGGGGTCCGCCTGGGTGTCGATGCACACGCCGGCGCAGCTGGTCTGGCCCGGGTTGCACTGGCAGCTGCCGGCCTTGCAGGTCTTCCCGCCGGTGCAGGCGACGCCGCAGCCGCCGCAGTTGGCGTTGTCCACCAACGTGTCCTTGCAGGCGCCGGCGCAGTTCGTCTTCCCCGGGTTGCACTGGCAGCTGCTGTTGACGCACATCGAGTCCATCGGGCAGACGGTGTTGCAGGCGCCGCAGTTGTTGGGGTCGCTGGCCTTGTTGACGCAGACGCCGTTGCAGAGCGAGCTGCCCGCGGGGCAGACGCAGGCGCTGTTGCTGCAGGTCGCGCCGGCGCCGCACTTGATGCCGCAGCCGCCACAGTTGTTGGCATCGGTCGCGGTGTTGAGGCACTGCGCGCCGCACAGCTTGAGGCCCGCGGGACACCCGCACACGCCGCCGGTGCAGGACTCGCCCGGGGCGCAGACTTTGTTGCAGACGCCGCAGTTGCTCACGCTCTGGGGGACGCAGCCGCCGTTGCACAGCAGCGTGCCGGTGGGGCAGATGCAGGTGCCGGTGACGCAGCTCTGGCCCGGCAGGCAGGCGTTGGGGCAGCTGCCGCAATGGGATGCGTCGTTCTGGGTGTCGACGCAGGCGCCGCCGCAGTTGGTCTTCCCCACGCCGCAGGTGACTTTGCAGAACCCGGCGCTGCAGACCTCGTTGGGGTTGCAGGCCTTGAGGCAGCCGCCACAGTTCTTCGGGTCGCTGGAGACGTCGACGCAGGCGCCGTTGCAGAAGAGCTGGGGCGCGGGGCAGGCGCAGGCGCTGTTGACGCAGGGCTGGCCGGGCCCGCACTTGGTGCCGCACGCGCCGCAGTTGAGCGGGTTGTTCTTCAGGTCGGTGCAGAAGCCGCTGCAGCTGACCTGGCCCACCGGACACTGGCTGATGCACTTGCTTCCGACGCAGGCATCACCGGTGGCGCAGAGCAGGCCGCAGGCGCCGCAGTTGAAGCGGTCGGTGGTGGTGTCGACGCAGGAGTTGCCGCACTGCTTGAGGCCGCCGCTGCAGCTGGTGACGCACTTGGCCGCCTGGCACAGCTGGCCGGTGCCGCACTTCTTCGCGCAGGCGCCGCAGTTGTTGGGGTCGCTGTCGAGGTTGTCGCAGGTGCCGTCGGGGCACGACTGGAGCGGCGCGTTGCAGCCGCAGTTGCCGTTGTTGCACGTGGTGAGCGCGCTGCAGGCGGTGGTGCACTTGCCGCAGTGGGCGGGGTTCTTCGTCAGGTCGACGCAGCTGCCGTCGCAGTTGGTGAGCCCGCCGCCGCAGGTGGTGCTGCAGACGCCGCTGTTGCAGACCTTGCCCGCCTCGCAGGCGACGGCGCAGCCGCCGCAGTTGGCGGGATCGCTTCCGAGCAGCACGCACTTGGCACCGCAGCGGGTCTGCCCGGTGGGGCAGGTGTTGTTGCCGGGGTCGGGGGTGCAGCGGTTGGCGACGCAGACGTAGCCGTCGGGGCAGGGCAGGTCACCGGTGCTTCCGCACAGCAGCACCTCCGTCCGCGAGCAGGCGCTCGCGCCGAGGAGCGCCGCGGCGCCGAGGAGCAACAAGAGGCGTGATTTCATAGAGGGCGGGTGCAGCCGGCCAAACGGACCTCGAGTGTAGGCGGATCAGAGCCCCCAAGCGAAGCTTCAGCTGCGGTGGTACGCCTCGCCCCGGACGACGGTGAAGGCCCGGTACAGCTGCTCCATCAGCACCAGCCGGGCGAGCCGGTGGGGCAGGGTGAAGCGGGAGAGCCGGAGCACCAGCCCGGCCTTGCTCCGCACCTCTTCCGACAGGCCTTCGTCCCCGCCGATGAGGAACGCCAGGTCCTTTCCTGCCTGCAGCTGTTTGCCCAGCCACTGGGCGAACTCGAGGGTGGAGAGGTCTTTTCCCCGCTCGTCGAGGGCGACGACGACGTCTTTGGGGGTGAGCTTCTTCAGCAGCGCCGCGCCCTCTTCGGTGCGGGCCTTGTCGCCCGAGGCCTGCGACTCGGGCAGTTCTTTGAGCTCGGTGCGGGCGTAGTGCTGCAGGCGCCCGGCGTACTCCTCGACTCCAGGGACGAAGAGTCCGGAGCGGTCCTTTCCCACCGAGAGCACGGTGAGCTTCATCGCGACGCCCGCTACCCGACCTTCTCGCGGGGCGCGTCGGCCCACAGCCCTTCGAGGTCGT
>JAYVRT010000172.1:0-2394 GCA_043776025.1 Archangiaceae bacterium
GCCCGGTCGGCTGCCTCGAGCAGGCCCAGCGACGACAGCGCGTGGTCGGGGTAGCTGGCCGCGCCGAGGGAGACCGTCAGCGGCAGCGGCGGTCCGCCCCCGACGTCGAAGGTCCGGTTGCGAAAGGCGTCGAGCACCCGGTTCGCCGCCAGCAGGGCCCCCGCCGGCCCGGTCTCGAGCAGCAGCACCGCGAACTCGTCGCCGCCGTACCGGTAAGCCGAGTCGACCCCGCGCGTCGACTCGAAGAGCACCTCTCCGACCAGCTTCAGCGCCTTGCTCCCCGCGAGGTGGCCCCGCTGGTCGTTGACCGACTTGAAGTGGTCCACGTCGAGGAAGAGAAGCGAGATCGGGCGGCCGAACCGGGCGCAGCGCTTGACCTCGACCTCGAGCTGCGAGTTCAGCCGCCGGGCGTTGAACAGCCCGGTGTGCTCGTCGACCTCGGTCAGCTCCTGCACCCGGCGGAAGTTGCGCGCGTTCTCGATCGCGATCGCGGCGAAGTCGGCGATCGCCGAGGCGGCCCTCAGGTCGTCCTCGGTGAACAGCGGCGACCCCTTCCCGTTGACCAGCTCCAGCACCCCCAGCACCCGGTCGCGGGAGATCAGGGGCACCGCCAGGGCGGAGCGGGTCGTCAGCTGCGTCTCCTCGTCGAAGCGGGGCGCGAAGTCCGGATCTCCCTGCACGTCGGCGACCAGGCGGGGCTGCCCGCTGGTGAAGACGGTGCCGGCGATGCCCTCGCCCGCCAGCACCGTGAGCGTCTTCAGCCGGTCCGAGCCGGGCCCGACGCAGATCTCGAAGTGGAGCATCCCGTCATCGCCTTCGAGCAGCAGCGACCACCGCTCGGCCCCGAGCAGCCCGGAGACCTTCTGGCCGATCAACGTCAGCACCTGCTCGACCTCGAGCGTCGAGGTGAGCGCTTTGGCGATGTCGTTGAACGCGGCCAGCTGCTCGACCGTGCGCTTCATCGCTCCCAGAAGATCGACAGGATTCAATTGCTCAGGCCCTCCCCGGTAATAAGAGGGTTTTACACCATGAACGGCCCCCGCCTCGTCCTCGCGTCCGCTTCTCCCCGCCGGCAGCAGCTGCTCTCCCAGCTGGGCCTGGAGTTCGAGGTGGCCCCGGCCGACCTCGACGAGAGCGTTCTCCCCGGCGAGGCGCCGAGGATCTATGTCGAGCGCCTCGCCCGGGCCAAGGCCGCCGCGACCTCCCAGAAGCACCCGGGAGCCGTCTGCCTCGCCGCCGACACCTCGGTGGTGGTGGACGCCGAGATCCTCGGCAAGCCGGCGGACGAGGCCGAGGGCCGCGCGATGCTCCGCCGCCTCTCCGGGCGCTCCCACGTGGTGATGACCGGCGTCGCTGTCGCCGGGCCCACCGCCGCCTCGCTGGTGGTGGAGACCGTGGTTCGCTTCCGCGCGCTGAGCGAGCCGGAGATCGCCTGGTACGCCGCGACTTCAGAAGGCCGCGACAAGGCCGGGGGATACGCCTCGCAGGCGCGCGCCGGCGCCTTCATCGAGGCGATGGAGGGCAGCCCGACGAGCGTGATCGGGCTCCCGCTGGTGGAGGCGGTCGAGCTGCTGCGGCGCGCCGGGGTGGAGCTGCCATGGCACCGGTGACCTTGTCCGAGCGCTTCGCCCAGATCGAAGCGCGGATCGCCGCCGCTTGCTCCCGGGCCGGACGGGGGCGAAGCCAGGTGCAGCTGGTGGCCGTCTCCAAGCTTCATCCCCCCGAGGCGATCCGCGCCGCGTACGCGCTGGGGCACCGCGACTTCGGCGAGAACTACGCCCAGGAGCTGCGCGACAAGCACGCCGCGCTCGGCGCGCTCGAGGGCCTGCGCTGGCACGCCATCGGCCCGCTGCAGCCAAAGAACGCCAAGTACGTCGCGAAGGCAGCGCACACCTTCCACGCGCTCGACCAGCTGGAGACCGCCACCGAGCTCTCGAGGCGCCGCACCGGGGCGCCGCTGCGCTGCCTGCTCGAGGTCAACCTTGCGGGCGAGGCCTCGAAGGCGGGCCTGACGCCGGCCGAGGTCCCTGCCTTCGCCGCCCAGGTCCGGGCGCTGCCGAACCTGGCGCTGGAGGGCCTGACTGCGATGCCACCGCCGTCGGACGACCCGCTCGCCTCGCGGCCGCACTTCGTCACCTTGAGGAAGCTCGCTGCGACCCTCGGCCTCGCCGAGCTGTCGATGGGCACCACCCAGGACTTCGAGGTGGCGATCGAAGAGGGCGCGACCCTGATTCGTGTCGGCACCGCGCTGTTCGGGGAGCGGCCCTGAAGCCTACGTCTCGCGCAGCTTCAGCTTCCCTTCGTCGCTGACGATCAGCTGGTACTCGACCCCGCAGTAGTTGCACAGCGCCTCGTCCCCGTTGCCGAGCGGCGGATCCTCGGGGTTGTTGGCGT
>JAYVRT010000173.1:0-7804 GCA_043776025.1 Archangiaceae bacterium
GCTCTACAGCATCGAGCGCGGCGGCAGCTTCTATGAGATCACCCCCTAGGGGTTCTTCTCGGCCGGGCCGGCGCCGAGCAGCGAGCCGAGGCCCGGCCCGCCCGCGCCGGCGCCGAGGCGGTTCAAGCTGTCGAGGTGGTGGAGCAGAAACGCGCGGTTGTCGGCGACCGACAGGTTCTGCAGCTCGAGTGCGCCGATCCGGTCTTCGGGGGTGAAGGCCGGCTCCTCGACCCGTTCCATCGAGAGCTTCTCCGGGGCGTAGGCCATGTACTCCGCCTTGGTCTCCACCAGGGTGTAGTCCTCGCCCCGGCGCAGCTCGAGCCGGACCTCGCCGGTGATCGACGGCGCGACCCAGCGCGAGAGGCCTTCCTTGAGCATCATCGCCTCGGGGTCGAACCACTTGCCCTCGTAGAGCAACCGGCCCAAGCGCCGCCCGAGGGTGAAGTATTGATCGAGGGTGTTCTCGTTGTGGATCGCGGAGAGCAGCCGTTCGTAGACGAGGTGGAGCAGCGCCATCCCCGGGGCCTCGTAGATGCCGCGGCTCTTGGCGTCGATCACCCGGTTCTCGATCTGGTCGCTCATTCCCAGGCCGTGCCGACCGCCGACCCGGTTCGCCTCGAGGAACAGCTCGTAAGGGTTGGCGAAGCGCTTGTGGTTGATCGCCACCGGCATTCCCTGCTCGAAGCTGACCGTCATCTCCTCGGAAGGGACCGCGACGTCGCTCTTCCAGAAGGCGACCCCCATGATCGGCTCGACGATGCGGATGCCCTTGTCGAGCCGCTCGAGATCCTTCGCCTCGTGGGTCGCGCCGAGGACGTTGGCGTCGGTGCTGTAGGCCTTCTCGGTCGACACCTTGCCTGGTTTGCCGATGCGCGCGAGGTACTCGCTCATCTCCTTGCGGCCGCCAAAGGCGGTGACGAACGCGTTGTCGAGCCAGGGCTTGTAGATCTTCAGCTTCGGGTTGACCAACAGCCCGTATCGGTAGAACCGCTGGATGTCGTTGCCCTTGTGGGTGCTCCCGTCGCCGAAGACGTGGACATCGTCCTCGCGCATCGCCGCGATGATCGCGGTGGTGGTGACCGCCCGGCCCAGGGGCGTGGTGTTGAAGTACTTGCGCCCCCCGGACGAGAGGTGAAACGCGCCGCACTGAATCGCGATCAGCCCCTCGCGGACCATCGCGTCGCGGCAGTCGAGCAGCCGGGCGGCGACCGCGCCGTGCTCCCGGGCGATCGGCGGGATGTCGGCGGGGTTGTTCTCGTCGGGCTGCGCGAGATCGGCGGTGTAGGCGTGGACCGCCATGCCCTGCTCCGCCAACCAGGCGACGGCGCAGCGGGTGTCGAGACCACCGGAAAAAGCAATGCCCAGGCGGGTGCCTTTGGGAGGGAGCGAGCGGTAGATGCGGGACATGGGCCGCAGGTATCAGAACTCAAAGCAAGAAGGGACCTTGGAATCGGCCGTCTGCTACCCTTGGCGGTCATGGCCCAGCGGTTCGACGCCACCGGCGAATTTGGGGAAGAAGTTCGGACGCAGATCAGCGTGCGGCTCAAGGGCTTTCGGCCGAGACCGACCCGGGCCCATGTGCTGACGCAGAGCGCGGGCCCTGGCGGGGCGCTGCGCTTCGTGCTCGAACTGGAGCAGCTGATGATTGGGCGCTCGGCGTCCTCGAACATCGTGCTCGACAACGACAACGTCAGCCGCGCCCACGCCCGCCTCACCCGGATCGACGACGAATACACCCTCGAGGATCTCGGCAGCCGCAACGGGATCCTGCTCAACGGGCTGCAGGTGCACTCAGCGGTGCTGCGCGACGGCGACGAAGTGTCGATCGGCGACTTCGCTTTCCTCTACCACGAGGGCACCTGATGTCCGTGTTCGTGCGGTTCTGGGGCGTGCGCGGCAGTATCCCCACGCCCGGCCCGCGGACCCGCCGCTACGGGGGCAACACCTCGTGCCTCGAGGTACGCAGCACCAACACGGTGCTGATCTTCGACGCCGGCACCGGCCTTCGCGAACTGGGGATCTCGCTGTTGCGATCGCCGCCGCCGCCCGGCGGGCTGAACCTGCACCTGTTCTTGAGCCACCCGCATTGGGATCACATCCAGGGCTTTCCCTTCTTCGGGCCGGCGTACCAGGAGAGCACCACCCTCACCGTCTACGGCCCCGATGGCGACTCGAAGAACTACGAGCTGCTCTCCGGCCAGATGAACAACGCGTACTTCCCGGTTCGCTTCTCGGATCTGAAGGCGAAGGTGGTCTCGAAGTCGTTCAAGGGCGACGCGGTGGGCGCGGGGGACTTCGTGGTCCGCAAGTTCAACCAGAAGCACCCGGGTGGCAGCGTCGGCTTCCGGGTAGAGCACCTGTCGGGCACGGTGGTGTACGCAACCGACAGCGAGCTCGATCAGATGCTCAGCGACCCCGAGGTCCCCGTGACGCGACCCGAGGCGATGCGGCAGCTGCCGGCGGCGCTGGTGAAGGCGATCAAGGGCGCGGACCTGTTGGTCGCTGACGCCCAGTACACCGACGAGGAGTACCCGACCCGGATCGGCTGGGGCCACCCGCGCGCCTCGACGGTGGTCGATCTCGCCTGCCAGGCCCAGGTGCGGCAGCTGGCGCTGTCCCACCACGATCCGATGCACTCCGATCGCGACACCGACGCCAAGGTCTCGCTCGCGGTCGAGCGCGGCCAGAACCACAAGTCGGTGGTCGAGATCTTCGGCGCCCGCGAGGGCGTGGTGCTCAAGATCAACAACCCGCACTGAACGGGCGCTGCCCCGGCGGGTGCTGCGGTCACTCGAACAGCTGCAGCAGATCGTCGCGGGTGAGGCCGCCGGCGGCGGTGCCCTCGCCGAGAGCCGCCTGGAACAGCGCCCGCTTCTTGTCCTGCAGCAGGAGGATCTTCTCCTCCACTGTGCCCTGAGAAACGAGGCGGTAGACGAACACCGGCCGCTCCTGGCCGATGCGGTGCGCACGGTCCGCTGCCTGGTTCTCGACCGCCGGGTTCCACCAGGGGTCGACGAGGAAGACGTGATCCGCCGCGGTGAGGTTGAGCCCGAGGCCTCCGGCCTTCAGCGAGATCAACATCACCGGCGGACCGTCGGCGGCCTGGAAGCGCGCGGTGACGGCCGCGCGATCGGCGGTGGATCCGTCGAGGCGCTCGAACTTCAAGCCGGCGGTCTTCAGCTCCGGCTCGATCAGGTCGAGCAGCGAGGTCCACTGCGAGAACACCAGCGCGCGGTGGCCGTCGGCGGCGGCGGTCTCGAGCGCCTCCACCAGCGCCGTCACCTTCGACGAACCGTTCGCGTGCTGACCGGGGACGAGCGCCGGGTGACAGGCCGCCTGGCGCAGCCGCAGCAGCGCCTCGAGCGCCTTGAGGACGCTCCCGCCACCCTGGAGCAGCCCGACGACTTCAGCCCGGGTCGCCGCGAACACCGCGTCGTAGGTGGCGCGCTCGCGATCATCGAGGACGACATGGAGCACCGACTCGGTGCGCGGGGGGAGCTCGGGAGCGACGTCCCGTTTCAGGCGTCGGAGCACGAACGGCTTGATCCGCTTGCGCAGCGACTGCGCCGCGTCCGCCCTCCCGTCGGAGATCGGCTGGCCCCAGGTCTCCTCGAAGTCGTGCCGGCTCCGCAGCAGGCCGGGGTTGGCGAAGTGCATCACGCTCCAGAGCTCCTCGAGCCGGTTCTCGATCGGCGTGCCGCTGAGGGCGACCCGGAAGGCGCCCTTGAGCTTGAACGCGGAGCGCGCGGTCTGGCTGTCCGGGTTCTTGATCATCTGCGCCTCGTCGAGGACCACGGTGTCCCATTCCTTCGCGGTGAGCAGCGCCTCGTCGAGCCGCAGCAGCGCATAGGTGGTGAGCGTCACGTCCGCCGCGGAGTCGAGCGCGCGCGAGGGCCCGTGGTAGGTGCTGACCTTGAGGCCAGGGCGGAAGCGGCGCAGCTCGCTGGCCCAGTTGGGGAGGACGCTCGTCGGGCAGACCACGAGCGAGTTGGGGCCCAACACGCAGATCGTCTGCAGGGTCTTTCCCAGGCCCATGTCGTCGGCGAGGACCGCGCCGAGCCCGGCCTGGGCGAGAAACCGGAGCCAGCTGACGCCCTGGCGCTGGTAGGGCCGCAGCGTCGCGTTCAAGCCGTCGGGCAGCGCGGCCTCGGGGATCCGCTCGAAGCCCTCGAGCAGGGGGGCGAGGCGATCGAGCCCGAGCGGGCGCGGCGTCTGCAGCGCGTCGCACAGCTCGGCGAGCTGGGGGAGCGCGTGGTTGGCGAGCCGGCCACCCGCACCCCGGGCGGCGAGGAGGTCCGCCACCCGCTGCCCGTTCTTCTCCAGCCACGCCATTGGGAGCGGCGCCCACCCTCCCCCTTCGATCGGCACCAGGCCCAGGCCCTCGGTCCACGCCTGGAGCACCGCCGCCGCGCCGACCGTGGCGGGCCCGCCCCTGGCCCCCTCGAGCTGGAACTCGAGGAAGAAGTCGATCGCCAGGCCGCTCGAAGCGGCGGCGGAGGTCTTGAGCACCGGCGTCAGCTTCACGTCGGGGCTGACGACGCGCGCGGCGTCGCCGGTGAGATCGCCGCGCCACTTCCGCAGCTTGTCGGCGAAGCGGAGCATGTCCGGCCCGCTGAAGGTCATCCGCCGGCCGGGGAGCAGATCGAGCTGCTCGCGCAGGCCGTGCACCAGCCGTTGCTCGGCGGCCTCGTCCCGAAGCGGCACCGCGCCGTGGAGGTAGATCATCCGACCGCCGTCGATCCGCACCGTCGGCGGCGCGCCGTAGACGAGCGTGGGGAGCGCGGAAAGCCCCTGCTCGACCTGGTTGAGCTCCAGCTGAATCCGCGGCCGCAGCTCGCGATCGATGCGGGGGAGCCGGCTGCTTCGGACCTCGACCGGGAAGCGCCGCGCCAGCTCGGGCAGCACCTTGCCGGTGAGCTCTCCGAGCTGATTGGCGGAGTAGCTCTTCGAGCTGGGCAGCTGCTGCAGCCTCGCGCCGGTGAGGGCGGTCTCGCTCAAGCGGCAGAGGACGTCGCCGCAGAGCGCGACCCCGGGGCTGACGACCTCGGTGATCCGCGGGTCGCGGGCGAGGGTCACGACGAACTGTCCATCGCGGTCCTCGACGATCGCCCGGGGAGGCACGGCTTCGTTCGAGACCGCGACCGGCCGGCCGTCGAGCAGCACGGTGCGCGACGGCTCGAGCGCGGAAAGCAGCGGCTCGAGGCGCTCGGGGGGCATCGCGGTGCGCACCGGCCGCTCCAGCAGCCGATCGGCCTGCAGATCGTGCTGCTCGACCTGCAGCTTCGCCTTCTGCTCGGGCGAGGCGAGGAGCACGGCGAGGCTCGTCTCCAGCGGGACCTCGGTGCCGTCCGCCCGCGCGATCGTCCGGGCGACGTGGAGCCCAGCTTCGACCCGGGAGAGCCGGTAGATCACCCGCGACCACTTCTGCTCCGCGGTGGCCAGCCCCGTTCCCTGGGTCTGGGCCTTCTGCAGCGCAATCCCCGCGGCGACCACGTGCTCGCAGGGGTCGAAGTGCGCCGGGCAGTTGCACTCCCAGGCGTCGTCTGGCGGGTAGAGCACGACGGTCCACGCGACGGTGCGCCCTGGCGCCTTGACCCGCAGCACCACCTCGCTCGGCGTCCGCGACTCTTCGACGACCGCCCCGTCGCGCGCCAGCTTGACCCCGAGCGACCACAGCCCGGGCTTGGCTTCCTTGCGGATCGCGTCGTGGAGCGTGGCGGCGGTGCCCATCGGCGCTGACTCTTAGCCGATGCAGCGCGGAGTGCGGCTACACTCCGCCGCAGCCATGCGCCGCAGCCTCGCGATCCTCTTGCTCACCTCCGGCCTCGCCTGCAACCGGCAGCCGAAGCCGAAGGCCGCGCCCCCTCCGCCGCCGGTCGTCGCCCAGGATCCGGTCGACTGGCGCGCGCTCTCCGCAGACGCGAAGGGCGAGATCCGCCAACTCAACCTCGCCGACGCCACCTGCCGGGTCGAAGGCGTGCTCAATGGCGCGGTGATCTGGTCGACGAAGGAGTGCCTCTCCACCGCGAACCAGCTGCACTTCGCCTCCAACGACGCCGAACGGCTGGTGGTGATCGACCCGATGCCGGAGATCCCCAACGGCAAGTGGGGCGCGGCGGTCGCCGTCGCCGGCTTCCAGCGGGGGATGCTCGTTCACAGCAACGCGCTGGGGAAGTTGGTGCGGGACGCGACGAAGCTGCGGATGACCCAGCGGTATGTCCGTTGGCTTCAGGGCACCAGCGACATCGCCGGGGTTCCCCCCGGCCGCACCGAGGACGGGGCGGCGATTCGGCTGGAGACGGTCGATGGCGCCCGGTTCGACGTGCGCTTCGATCACGCCGAGGGTGCGCTGTTGCCGGTCGCGCCGCCGGAGACGGGGTCGTCGATGCGAACGATGTACGAGTATGGCGATGGCCAGTTCGCCGAGTCGATGGCGGAGGTGCCGAAGAAGTTCAAGCGCACTGCCAAGAAGGTGCAGATGCGCACCGTGACGCCCGTCGCCAGCCCGGGCGCCACCTTGAAGAAGTAACCGCCGCGCTACGGGTTGCGACGGCGCCGCGCGCCGAGCAGCCCGACTCCGATCAGCCCCGTCCAGGCGCTCGAGAAGTCCGAGGTGCTCTGGCAGCCGCAGCCGGTTCCCTTGCCGGTTCCGCCGCCCGCGCCGCCAGCGCCCGCCGTGCCACCGCCGGTGCCAGCCGTGCCGCCGCCAGTTCCAGCCGTGCCGCCGCCGCTTCCAGCCGAGCCGCCGCCGGTTCCAGCCGTGCCACCGCCGGTGCCCGCCGTGCCGCCGCCAGTGCCCGCGGTGCCGCCGCCAGTTCCAGCCGTGCCACCGCCGGTGCCCGCGGTGCCGCCGCCAGCGCCGCCGGAGCCGCCGCCGACTGCGCTCCCACCGCCCGTGCCGGTGCCGCCTCCAGTTCCAGCTCCTCCGCCAGTGCCGGTGCCGCCGCCCGCGCCACCCGTACCGCCACCGGCGCCACCGCCGGTGCCACCCGGGGTGCAGTTCTGCAGACACTTGCCCTGGGTGGTCGAGCCGGCGACCGCGAAGCAGCTGTAGTTCGCCGGGCACGCCATGCTCGCGGTGCAGATCGGCGCGTTGGCCGGGAAGCCCGACGAGGACGTCGGATCAATGCACTCGAAGTTGCCCTGACCCGAGGCGTCGACGCAGTTGAGCCCGGTGGCGCAGGTGGCCCCGCTGCCGCCGCCCGCGCCGCCTGTTCCACCTCCGGTGCCCGTTCCACCGCCGCCACCTGCGCCGCCGCCGGTCCCGCCCGGGGTGCAGTTCTCGAGGCACTTGCCCTGCGTGGTCGAGCCCGCCACCGCGAAGCAGCTGTAGTTCGCCGGGCACGCCATGCTCGCCGTGCAGGTGGGCGCGTTCGCCGGGAAGCCCGAGGACGACGCCGGATCGATGCACTCGTAGTTGCCCTGGCCGGACGCGTCGACGCAGCTCAGGCCGGTGCCCGAGCAGGTGCCGCTGCTGCCGCCGCCCGCGCCACCGGTGCCGCCGGTGCCGCCCGCCGTACCACCACCCCCAACGCCGCCACCCGCGCCTCCGCCGGTGCCGCCAATGGTGCAATCCTGCAGGCACTTGCCCTGGGTGGTGGAGCCGGCCACCGTAAAGCACGAGTAGCCCGTGGGGCACGCCATGCTGGCCGTGCACGTCGGCGCGTTCGCGGGGAATCCCGAGCTGGAGGCCGGGTCGATGCACTCGTAGTTGCCCTGACCGGTGGCGTCGACGCAGGTCTCGCCCGCGCCCGCGCAGCCGCCGGTTCCACCGCCGCCGCCACCCGCGCCCGTGCCGCCGCCG
>JAYVRT010000174.1:0-7793 GCA_043776025.1 Archangiaceae bacterium
CGGGGGCGAATCGCGGTACTCCGCCTTCCAGGTCGTCACCTCGTACAGCTTCTGCATCGTCCCGCCGTCGGGGCCCCACTCGACCTTGAAGCTGGTGCCGTTCTCGTGCATGTGGCCGCCGACGAGGAGCAGCTTCTGCTCGGCGGGAATGGTGCAGTCGAAGGTGACCGAGCCGCTGGCGTGGGGCGCCACGGTGAAGCCCTCGTGGTTGAGCGCGAACGGCGCGACCCAGGTGGTGACCGCCGCGACGTCCATCTTCTTCAGGCGGACCACGTCGCGGACCTTGATCGCGACGCTGCCGGTGTTGACGTAGTGCATCTGGATCACCACCGGGGTGCCCTTGGGCAGCGACGAGCCGAAGCCGGCGGGCCAGCCGTTGGCGGGGATCGCCAGCGGGAGAAAGCTGGTCATTTCGGTGCAGTCGTAGGTCGAGCCGACACCCTTCGGAGCGGTGGTGCTGACGAGGATCACATGGTGGCCGAACTTGCCCTGCAGCGACTCGACCTCGGTGAAGGCCGAATCGGCACCGTCGTAGGACAGCTCGCTGCACCACATCTTGTCGCCGCCGGCGGGGATGACCTGCTCGGCGGTGACGAAGTCGATCCACGCCGGGTCAGCGGCGGGGACGGTGACCCGGACGTCGCGGACTTCGGCCGGAGGAACCGCGGCAGGGCCACAGGCGGGCAGACAGAGCGCGATGACGACGAGAGGAAGCAGTTTCACGAAAGCCTCGGATGAAAAAGTGGCCCGGTCCTAGCACGGGCTGCTGCGGCCAACCAAGGCGCCCCACTCCGTTTCAGGCGGGCAGCGAGATGCCGACCCGGGCGCCGCCGCCGTCACGGTTCTGGGCGAAGGCGGTGCCCTTGTGGGCTTCCGCGATCCTCTTCACCAGGTTGAGGCCCAGGCCGAGCCCTTCGGGCTTCTTCTCTCCGGCGCGCTCGAAGGGCTCGAAGACGCGGGTGAGATCTCCGGGCGGAATCCCCGGCCCGCGATCGTGGACCTCGAAGACGACGTGGCTCGCGTCGCCCTTTCGCACCACCAACTGCTCGACGCCGGCGCCGTGCTTCTTCGCGTTGTCGATCAAGTTCCCCAGCGCCCGCGCGAGCAGCGTCGGATCGGCGGTGACCTTGTCCACCCCGTCGACGGCGAGCAGCGTCGCGGGGAGGCCCGCGCGCTCGATCGCCAACAGCGCGGCGTCGCGGGCGGAGAGCTCCCGGGTCTGCAGCAGCCCGAAGTCGACGCGCGAGTTGGCGAGCAGCTCGCCGACCAGCGCGTCCATTTCCACCACCTCGCGGTCGAGGTCGTCGAACGTCTTTGGGGTGGCGCCGCCGTCGCGGGCGATCTCCGAGACCAGCCGCATCCGGGCCAGCGGGGTGCGCAGCTCGTGGGAGACGGCGGCCAACAGCTCGCGCTGATCGGTCAGCTGCTTCTCGATGCGCGTCGCCATCAGGTTGATCGCGTCGGCGACGACGCCGATCTCGTCCTCCTCGTAGCAGGAGTCCTCGGCCCGGGCCTTGAGGTCGCCGTCGCCGATCCGCTTCACCACCGTCGCCAGCTCATCGAGCGGACGCGCCAGCCGGCGGGCGATCCGCCCCGAGGCCGCCCAGAGCACGGCGACGATCACCCCCAGCAGCAGCGCGCCCCGCCCTGCCCCGCTCCCCGGCCGGTGGGTGCAGGCCCGCACCGCGCCCACTGCCTGCCCCGCGCGCAGCACCGGCGCCTCCATCATCGCGCCGGTGCACGGAGCGCCGACGGTGAGCAGCACCGCGCCCGACCCATCGAGCAGCTGCAGGTCGACCCCGAGATCCTTCGCCGTCTCCCGCGCGTAGGCGTCGCGCTCGGCCGGCGCGTCCCAGCGGCTGGCGAACTGCTTGCCGACCCACGACCGGCCGCGCTCGTAGTCCTGGTGCCAGCCGCTCTCCTGAACCCGGGAGACCACCGTCATCACCACCGCCGCCGAGGCCCCGGTCATCACGATCGCCAGCGCGAACCAGGCGAACAGCTTGCGGCGCAGCCGGGAGCGGACGAAGTGGCCGAGCGGGCCCAGCCTTCGACGCCGGTGGTGGTGGTGGCCCCAGTGACCGCGCATCGCCTACTCCTTCGCCAGCACGTAGCCGACGCCGCGCACGGTCTTGATCAACCGGGGAGGATCGTCGCCGAGCTTCTGGCGCAGGTGGGAGATGTGCACGTCCACGGTCCGTTCGCCGACGACGACGTCGCTGCGGCCCGCCTCCGACAGCAGCGCGTCGCGCGGCACCACCCGGCCCGCGCGGCGCATCAGGGCCACGAGGATGTCGAACTCGATTCCCGTCAGATCAATCGGGACGCCCTTCACCGAGACCACCCGCGAGCCGACGTCGAGCTTCACCTCGCCCGCCTGCAGCTCTTCGGAGAGGACCTCGGGGCGCGAGCGGCGGAGCACCGCCTTCAACCTCGCCAACAGTTCTCGGGGCGAGAAGGGCTTGGCGACATAGTCGTCGGCGCCCAGCTCCAACCCCACCACCCGATCGGTCTCGTCGCCGCGGGCGGTCAACATGATGACGGGGACGTTGCTCTTGGCCCGGATGCGGCGACAGACCTCGAGCCCATCCATCCCCGGCATCATCACGTCGAGCAGCACCGCGTCGAAGGCGCCCTGCTCCAGCGCCGCCAACCCTTTTTGCCCATCGGGGGCGGCCGTGAGGCTCACCCCGTTCTGTCCCAGGTACGACGCCAGCAACTCAGGGAGCCTGGCGTCGTCGTCGATGAGGAGCACCCGGGAGGCCATGGCCGCTGCGGACCTTACTTCGCCGCGGGAGCCGGCTGGGGATTGCCTGCGGGGGCGACCGGGGCCACCTGAGCCGGGATCACCACCACGTTCGGCTGCTGCGCGGCGGCCGCTGGGGCGCCGTTGATGATGATCGGCGCCGCCGAAGGAGCCGCCGGCACGACGATGTACACCGGCGCCTGCTGCGGCGCGGGGGCCACAGCCGCCGCCGGGGCGGCGTTGCGATCGAAGCGGTCGAACCGTTCGCCGCCGCGCTCGAAGCCCTCGCCGTCACGGTACGAGCCGTAGCTCCAGCGCTCGTAGCCGCCACTGTGGCACCCGCCGCGGTGCGCCAGCCGCGCGAACCCGGAGCCGAAGCCACCCACCACTCCCAGACTCAGCAAGACGATCAATCCGATTCTCATGGCGTTCTTTCCTTGGGTTCTTGGTTTGAGTTGAAGGACTTCGCTTCAGAGGTTCACGGCGCCCGGCTGGGAAGACGCGTAGCGACCCTGACCGCCCCACCGGCCGTGCCCGTGCCCGCCGCCGCAGCCCCCGCCGCCATGCATCGCGCGCGGCCCGTACTGCAGCAGCTCGCCAGCGATCTTCCGCTGCTCCGGGTTGAGGGCCTCGTGGATCTTCTGCATGTTCTCCAGCACTGTCTTCTTCATCGCGTCGAGGGCGGCCTGCTGCTTCTCGAACGTCTCGTTCACCGAAGCGGTGTCGAACTGCTCGCCGCCCATCGCCCGGGCGAAGTCGGCGCGGCCGTTGAAGAAGGCCTCGCGCACCGCCCGGCCTTCGGTCTCGATCGTGTCGGCCGCTTCGAGGATCACCTTCTCCTGGCCGGGGGTGGTGTCGAGGCGCTGGAAGAGCCGCCGCAGCATCCACTGCCGGGGCCCGCGCCCGCGTCCGCCGTACCCATGGCCCCAACCGCGGCCATGCCGAATCACCTTCACCAGGCCAATGAGAGAGAGCGTCCCAACCAGAAACCCAAACATGACTGCCTCCGTCTGCTTCGCCGGCGCCGTGGTGGCGCCCGCCGCGTGAACAGACAGTAGGAAGCGCATGTGAAGGCGCTGTGATGATGGGGGAGAAGTATTGTTAAGGCCCTAAGCGGCCGTAACGAGTCAGCTCTTCAAGTCGAGGGTGACTGCCCCGACGAAGCGCGACTCACCGATGAGCTCGACGGTGCGCTCGGCCGACTCGAAGTCGGTCTCTCCCAGCTGCACGCACAGCAGCGCGGCGTCGGCGGCGAGCGCCACCGGGATGCCGGCCGGGTTCGACACCACCGACTCGAGCACCACGATCACCAGACCACCCGAGGCGACGTGGGTGGTCATGTCGATGATCAACCGCGAGGCGTTCTGCAGATCCGCGCCTTCGCCGGAGATGAGCTTGATCGCGCTGTCCTTGTGCAGCGACGCCACCTGGGCGAGCGCGCGGGCGACGCTGGTCGCCGCTCCACCGGGGTGCGCCGGCAACACCACCAGCGAGTTCCAGTCTTTCTTCAGGGTGGCGAACCACAGCCGCTGCATCTCGGACGAGGGCAGCTCTGGGGCGGGAGGGTTCTTCACTTCCTCGTCTCCAGCACGGCGTTCACGGCCTTGGTGAAGTCCGACCGGGTGAAGGGCTTGATCAGGTACAGCGTCGCGCCGAGCTCTTCGGCCTGGGCGCGATCCTCGGGCAACGACCGGGCGCTCATCATCAGCACCGGGGTCTTCCCCATGCCTTCGCGGCGGAGGAACTCGAGCACGTCGTAGCCGGACGACTCGGGGAGCATCAGGTCGAGGCAGATGATGTCGTAGGTCGCCTCCTTGAGCGCGCCCATCGCCTTCTTCCCGTCGGCGGCCTCGGCGACCGCGAAGCCGAGCAGCTTGAGGTAGCCGGCGACCAGCTTGCGCAGCGGGGGATCATCCTCGACGAGGAGCGCTGACTTCGGGACCGGGTTGGACTTCGAAACCATGGTGACTCTTTACTCGGTGCTGGCGTTTTGTGGAGCGCTCTGCGCGGTGAATGTCGCCGAAAGGCCGACGATCCACTGAGACTGCAGCGATTGGGCGATCAGCGCCCCGCCTGGGCCGGGGGCAACGGTGGGGCCGGTGCGCGTCAGCGCCTCGCGCCCGGAGAGATCGACGCGCCACCACCGGGCGCCCTGGTAGCCAGCGCCGAGCTCGCCATAGCCGACGAAGAGCTCGTAGTCGCAGCGGGTGCCGTTGGCCTGCTGGACCGCTCGACACACCTGGACCTCGGCGGCGGTCGTCGGGCCGCCGGTGAGTGACTGGGAGACTCCTGCCCGGGCGTAGGCGAAGAGGCCGCGGTTGTTGCCCCACCCGACGCTGCCGTTGCCTTCGACCCGCTCGTAGACGGTGCCGCGGAAGCGATCGACATACGGGCCGGCGAGGCCGGAGAGCCGAAGGTCGAAGCGGTGGGACTTGAACTGCACCCGGTGGGACAGCCCGGCCCCGCCCATCGGGAGGATCCCCGGCTGGGTGCTGCCGTCGGGGAACAGGCCGACGGCCGCGGTGGCGCCGGCGGTGAGATCGACGCTGGTGTGCTCGGCCAGCAGCCGGGTGTAGTTGGCCGACAGCTCGGCCATCCAGATCTGCGCACCGGCATACGGGCAGCTGTTGAGCGCAGGGTCGAAGCACTCGTCGGCCGCCTTGAAGCTGGTCAGGCTTCCGAGCAAGGAGACGGTCAGGCTGTCGTAGCGTGAAGCGGTCCACGCCAGCCGCGCACCGGCGCGGGGCGAAGACTGCAGCGGGAGGATCGCGCCCCCGGCTCCGAGCTGCGATGCCTTGTTGAGCCCGCCGCCGTACGCGTAGCCGACGCGGGTGGTGAGGGTGAGGCTGCGCGCCAGGGGCCAGTCGACGCCCAGCGCGGTGTCCGTGGTCAGCTGCTGGGTGAGCGGCACCGAGCCCGGCGGCTGCACCGGCCCCATCATCGGCCCGGTGGCGGTCGTGCCGACGTTGGTGACGTCGAGCACCCCGAAGTTGACGTACTCGTCGAGGAAAACGCGGGGGCTGCCCTCGCGCGCCCAGACGGCGTTGACCTGGACGATGTGAGAGCTGTCGACCCGCGGCTTCAGGTACGGCTCGCGGACGAACAGCGTGCCGGAGTAGCCGGCGCTGAGGGTCCACGGCCCATTGAAGACCGAGCCGCCCAGGCTGGGACGCAGCTCGAGATCGGCGGCGCTGGTGCCCGCATCGGGGTTCGCGATCGCCACCTGGTCCTGCGCCACCGAGCTCCGGGCCCGAACCTCGGTTCGCACCGACGCCTCCCAACGGCCGTGGGTCTGGGCGAGCAGCAGGGGCAGCAGGAGCAGCGCGCTCACGGTCACTCGACGAGGACGATGTCCCCGGTGCGCAAGGTGAAGCTGGCGGCCTTGCCCTCGGCCTTCTGCAACCGCTCGTAGTCGAAGCGGATCCGCTGGGGCTTGTCGGTGGAGTGGCTCGGCCGCATCACGAAGATGTCGCGGGTGGCGAAGTTGGTGAACCCCCCGGCGGCGGCGAGCGCCTGGAGCACCCCGGCGCCGACCTCGAGCGGGTAGATGCCCGGCCGCGGGACCTCGCCGAGCACCGACACCGACAGCTGCCGGACCTCCTCGAGCGAGACGGTGACCACCGGGTTGTTGATGAAGTCCTTCAGCCGCGTCTGCAGCTGGGCGCCGAGCACCACCGGGGAAAACCCGGCGGCGGTGACGTCGTTGAGGAAGGGCATCGAGATCTTCCCGTCGCCGCGCACCCGCGCCCGGGCCGACATGTTGTCCTGCTGGAAGACGCGGACGTTGAGCATGTCGCCGGGGCGAATCACGTACTCGACGTCGTTCATCGAGGGGGCGACGAAGTCGTCGACGGCGATGAAGACCCCCGGGTCGTGCTTGCAGCCAGCCAGCAGCAGGGGGAGCACCAGGCAGAGTCGTGGGGAGACGGTCATGGTTGGGTGGAAGCTACCTTCGGTGGGACGGCGGGCTCGCCCCTTTTTCGGGCGAAGGCCTGTTTGGCGAATGCCAGCAGCTCGCGGGGGTTGACGGCCCCGGTGACGACGACACCGAACGCATAGGCGATGCCGTTGAGCGTCATCCGCAGCAGGCCGGGCAGCGCGGGGAAGCGCTCGCGCAGCTGCAGATCGAGGGCGACGACGGCGACGCAGACCAGCGCCGTCTTGAGCAACATCTTCACCGTGCGCCCGTCGATGCTGCGCCGCCCCATCAGCAGCACCATCGTCGTCGCCACGCCGGCCTCGGTGAGGATCTGCACCAGCGCGCAGGCGGCGCCGCCGTAGGAGGTCCCGTAGCGATCGAGGGCGGGCCCGATCACCAGCAGGTTGGCGACGACGTTGACCACCAGCCCGCAGCCGGAGATCCAGGCCAGCGTCCAGGCGTGGTCCTCGAGCTGAAGCACCACGGCGCTGATGATGCTGACATAGATGAAGAAGTAGATCGGCGAGAGCAGCCGCAGCGCCAGCGTCGCCGGGGCGTACGCCTCGCCGCCGCCGATGACGCGAATCCAGGTGTCGGCGCCGATGCCGAGGGCGAGGGAGATCGGGATCGCGACGATCAAGATCAGCTCGAGCGAGCGCTTCACCAGCCGGTTGTAGTCGGCGGGATCCTTGTCCTTGGCGCGGGCCAGCAGCGGCATCATCACCCCGCCGAGCAGCGGAACGAGCATCATCGACAGCCCGCCGAGATTAGAGGCGGCGCCGTACCAGCCCTGCTCCTGGTTGCTCGCGTGCACGCCCAGCCGCTGATCGGCGATCACCGAGAGGAGGAAGACGTCGACCTTGTTGTAGACGGTGTGGAAGACGGTGTTGACGTAGAAGGGCAGCGTCGCGAGCACGATCACCTTCGCCGGGCCCCACCCGAACGAGCGGAACGACAGCTGGAAGTGCTTCCGGCACAGGCCGAGGCAGATGATCCCCTTGAGGGTCTCGCTGAACAGCAGCGAGAGCGCGACCGCGTCGATCTTCCTCCTCCGCCTCGCGCTGACGGTTCCGATCTTCGCCGCGATGGCGGGGGTGATGTTTCTCACCCACCGGCCGCCCGAGGTGC
>JAYVRT010000175.1:0-7776 GCA_043776025.1 Archangiaceae bacterium
CGCGCGGGCTGGTTCGCAACAACATCCTCCATTCGGGGTTCGCGACGACGACGGCGGCGTGCCTGACGGCCTACCCGGTGGAGGAGCTGAGCCCGGCGGCGGACCCCCGCGTGTTCGAGAACAACGACCTCTGGTTCTCCGGGAACAACGCGACCGCGCTGTACCGCGACGAGGGGGCGAACGACCTGAGCAAAATCGCGCAGGTGAACGCGCTCGCGGGAGCCGCGAACGTGATGTCGGTCGAACCATCGTTCGTCGCTGCCTTCAACTTCCCGCTGCTGCCGATCACCGCGGTCGGTGCGGTGCCGGTGACGGACGTGCACCTGAACAAAGGGTCGGCTTTGATCGACGCGGGGACTGCGGCCGGGGCGCCGACCGTCGACTTCTACGGGAAGCCCCGGCCGCAGGGTCCGGGGTACGACATCGGCGCCGCCGAGCAATAGCGGCCTGGGCGGCTGACCCCGTCAGTCGTCGACGCCGATCGCGACCGGCGCGCTCTTGCCTTCGCGGTGCGCAAACGTGGCCCGGATGGTGTGATTGCCCGGTGACAGCGGCACCCGCAGCTCGTAAGGCCAGCCGACCTGGGCCACGGGATTCCCATCGACGAGCCAGACGATCTCTTCCGTCGCCGGGACCACGGTCGCCGCCAGGCGCACTGTCGACAGCTCAGCCGGGGTGTCCGGATCGAAGAGGAACCGCGACGAAGCGCGCGGCTCGGTGATCGCGATCTTCGGCGCGCCCTCCGGCGACGTCGGGCACAGCGGGCTCTCGCGGGTCGGCGCGATCTCCAGCCGCTGCCGCCTCGCCCAGGTCTCGTACACCTCGGGCAGCGCGAGCATCGCCTTGTGCACCACCTGCATCGCCGGGCATCGCGGCCCCGCGAGGAGGCCGTTGCGTGCGTCGAGCCGGACCTCGACGTGGAAGGGGCACTCGTCGCCCGGCTCGGTGCCCGGCGCGAAGTACTCGGTCTTGGTCGAGGTGCACCCGGGCCCGGCGAGCTTCCCGCTCAAGGGACAGACCTCCCGGGGTACCCAGTGCGTCGGAGGGGGAAACGCGGTCGCCCAGCCGAGGTGCTGCGCGCGCAGCGGCATCACCGCGTCGAGGATCTCGTGCACCGCCGGCGCGGCTCCGGTGCCGCCGCTGACCTGGCTCATCTTCCGCTGGTCATGGTTGCCGACCCAGGCGACCACCAGCAGCCGATCGCTGAACGCCGCCGCCCAGGCGTCGCGGTAGCCCTGCGACGTCCCTGTCTTCACCGCCACCGCGTAGTCGTAGTCCAGCGGCCCGCCCTGCGGGAACCCGGGCCGGCGCGCCTCGGGGTCGGACAGCAGGTGGGTGATCATCTGCGCCGCGTCGCGGCCCAGCAGCCGGGTGCCCTTCTTCGGCAGTGGGTCGACCCAGCGGCGCAGCGGCTTCGTCTCTCCGCCGTTCGCCAGCGCGGTGTACAGGACAGCCAGCTCGAGCGGCGTCGTCTGCAGCGCCCCGATCGCCAGCGCCAGGCCGTACTTGTCCGGCGACCAGTCGATGCCGCGCACGCCGCCGCGATCGAACAGCTGCAGCGCGTGCTCGACGCCCACCTCGGACAGCAGCCTCAGCGCCGGGATGTTCCGCGAGTTCCCCAGCGCCTGACGCAGCAGCATCGGCCCGAGGAACGTGTGCGACATGTTCTCCGGCACGTACGCTCCGCCGCTCATCGTCGGGAACTCGGTCGGCACGTCGGGCAGCTCGCTCGCGGCCGTGTGCGAGCCCTTCTCCAGCGCCAGCCCGTAGATGAACGGCTTGAGCGCCGAGCCGGGCGAGCGCTTCGTCGCGAGGAAGTCGATCGCACCCTTCGCGTCCTCGTCGAAGTAATCCGCCGAGCCGACGTAGCCGAGGATCTCTCCATTCGTCACGTCCACCACCAGCGCCGCCGAGTTGGTCGCGTTGTTGAACCGCAGCGTCCGCAGGTTCGCCTTCACCGCGTGCGCCGCGAGCTTCTGCACGTCGAGGTCCAGCGTCGCCGTCGCGATCAGCGGCGCGCCGGGCTTCTTCAGCTCCGCCGACCACGCCAGCACCGCGTGCATCGACTCCGGGTTCCGACGCGGAGGCGGCACCAGTCCCAGCTCTGACTCCTTGGCCTGGCGGTAGTCCTCGGCGGTGATCACCCCGCGGTCGCGCAGCTGCCGGAGGATCCGGTGCGCCCGCCGCATCGCCCTCTTCTGGCCGTCTTCGGTCCACGGGCTCATCCGCCCCGGCTGCTGGGGCAACGCCGCGAGGAACGACGCCTGAAGCCAGGAGAGATCCTCCGCTGGCTTGTCGAAGTAGAGCCGCGCCGCGCGGACCACGCCGTGCGCCCGGTTCCCGTACGGGGCCAGCGTCAGGTACTGCCGCAGCACCGGGTCGTGCCCGTGCGCGCGCACCAACAGCAGCGCCTGCGTCGCCTCCCGCGCCTTCGCCCAGAGCGAGCGCGAGTCGGGGTGCTGCATCCGCGCCACCTGCATCGCCAGCGTCGAGGCCCCGGAGACGACGCGCAGGTTCCGCACGTTCTGGAACACCGCGCGCACGAACGACGGCCAGTACACGCCGGGGTGGTCGTAAAAGTGCCGGTCTTCGGTCTCGATCGTCGCCACCGCGATCTTCTCCGGCAGCACCGCGGGCAGAGGCCAGTAGCCCAACATCTCGTTCGACGACGGCACCTCGCCCAGATAGCGGCCCCGGCGGTCGAGCAGCAAGTGCGAGGGCGGGTGCGCCGCGAGCGTCGAGCTCAGCGAGTGGACGAAGGCTCCGCCCGTCGCGGCGAGCAGCACGACGACCATCGCCAGGCGACGGGTCCGGCGCTTCATGCGCTCCTCTCCACTTCGCTCGGGGTGAGCGGAAGCGCTAGAAGGCGCCGATGCCCGACTCCCTGTCCGTGATCGCGGTCGAGCCCGAGGTCGAAGGCATCGACCTCGGCGACTCTGACCACACCTACGACACGCTCCTCGAGCAGGTCGCGGCGCACGCCTCCGACTGGGACGAGCCGGTCGGCCCGCTGGTGAAGGCTTGAGGCCGCGGCTGGCACTACTTCTCCTTGGCTCCGCTGACCTGGATTCGCGTCCCTTGGCCCCGGCCACGCACCTGCTCGCGGTACATCATCTCCGCGTACGGGGCAGGGTGGACGAACGAGCCCTCGCTCGAGGCCCGCACCCGGAAGTGAAAGCCGAAGGTGCCCGCCGGCAGATCGTTGAAGTAGTAGCGGACCTCGTTGTCCAGGCGCTGCACGAAGCTCGGGGTGATCGAGTCGGAGCGCGACGGCGTCGCGTCCGAGCCGCTGGTCGCCAGCGCGGGGTTCAAAGGCTCGAGGCCGGCGGCGAAGGGGACCACCAGCGCCACGTGGTTGCGCTGGGTGTCGTTGACCAGCTGGGTGTGCACCTCGAGCACATCGCCCAAGCCCACCTTCAGCGTCTTCCCCGCGGTGTCGTCGTGGTTCGTCGGCTCGCTGTTGTCCGGGTGCATCCACGTCAACGAGCGGCTCACGATCAGCCCGTCGTTCTTCGCCGTCACCCGCTCGCCCGGCGTCTGGGGCAGGTAGCTGTACGCGACCCGGATGCCGACCGGGCCGCCCGCGAGGGTGAGCTGCACCGCCTCGCCCGTGGGCAACACCACCTTGCCCGCCTTGCGCTTGTCGTCGAGCACCGTGTTCGGCGCCCCGGGGATCGACACCGTCAGCCGCGGCGAGTCGAGGCGCGCGTTCTCGAGGAACAGCCCCAGCGCCATGATCGCCCGCCGGTTGTCGTGGGTGGTGCCGAAGCCGTACCGGCTGCTCCCTCTGGCGATCAGCCCGTCGCGCAGCAGCGCCAGCCGTTCGTCGGTGCCGTCGAGGCGAAGCAGGCTCTCCATCACCGCCGCGAGCGCCGAGGTCGAGCTGCCGAGGTAGTAGCCATTCCAGCTGCTGCGATCTCCGCGGATCGAGTCGAAGATCCGCACGCCCTTCACCTGCTTGAAGACGACCGAGTCCCACAGCTCGTCCTTGAGCGCCGCCAGGTTCGCGGCGAACACCGCCGGGCGCTCGATCATCGCGCTCGCGAGGTCCGCCCGCGCCGTGGAGTCGAAGTCCTTCCGGTGCTGGTACAGCTCGATCAGGTAGTGCTCGTCGAGCGAGTTCGCCCTCGACAGCGCGCGGATCGCCGCCACCTGTTGGTTGTAGCGGTAGGCCTCGTAGTAGTTGTTGAAGTCACTGCGCAGCACCCGCTTCAGCGCGTCGATCGCCCTCGTGCGCACCTTGTCGTCCGTCGGCAGGCCGAGCTTCTTCGCCGCGACGATGAACTCCACGCCTTGCGCCGTCAGCGCCACGTCGCCCTTGCTGCCCGGCCAGTACGCGAAGAAGCCCTGGTCGTCCTGGTTCTGCGACAGCTCCTCCAGCAGCCGCTTGACGTTGGTGTTCAGCGTCGGAGTGAAGCGGGTGTCGAGCTCCAGCTTCTTCAGGATTCCGCCGAGCACCAGGTCCGGGGCCACCTGGCTCATCCGCTGCTCGAGGCACCCGTGGGGATACTCCGAGAGGTACTCGAGGCCGCTCGCCAGCTCGAGGATCCCCGGCTGGTTGGTGAGGACGAAGCTCTGGGTCGCCGTGCCCTCCCGCGCCGGCTCGGGGAAGGGCTTCATCTGCGTCTTCCCTGCCTGCAGGGTCTCGATCCACGAGAACTTCTCGATCGCGCGATCCGGCAACAGCGGCAGCTTGACCTCGAAGGCGTCGCTCGCCTTGTCCGACAGGCGGGTCACGTCCATTCGCACGGTGATGCTCGTCGGGCTCGTCGTCGGCACCGCCTTCACCGTCACCGGGGTGAGAATCGACTGGGCCTTGTTGTTCTTCAGGTCGATCTTCTGCGACATCGTCGCGCTGCCCTCGACCGCGCCGGTCAGCTTCACGTCGATCTGCGCCGCGCCTTCCGGGCCTTCGACGAGGCGGGCCACTCCACCGGGCCAGAACTTGTCGCCGACGCGCACGAAGCGGGGCAGCTGCGGCTGGACCAACACCGGCAGCCGAACCTTGAGCACCGTCTGTTTGAAGCCGAACCGCTGCGCCCCCGAGACCGCCACCACCCGGACCTTGAAGTTCGTCAGGTCGTCAGAGAGCGTCACGGGCACCACCAGCTTTCCGCTCGGCGGCACGGTGAGCGTCGCGGCGTAGTAGGGCACCGTCTTGAAGTTCTTGCGCACCAGCTTCTTGCCCTTGCCCTCGGCGTCGTCCCCGCCGTCGCCGCCCGGGTCCTCCTCGAGCTCGCTGACGCGGCCGACCACCAGGTTCCGGGTGTCGCGAATCGACGTGCCCCGGTTGTTGCGGCGGATCAGCTCGGTCAGCGGGTCGAGCGAGCCTTCCTTCGCCAGCGAGAGCACCGCTTCGTCGACCAGCCAGAAGGTGACCTCGCCGCCCACCGGCTTCTTCTGATCGTCGGTGAGGAGGATCGTGAAGTCCTGCTTCGTCCCCGGGCGCGCCGTCTCGACGTGCTGCACGTCCACCCGCACCAGGTTCTTCGTCGGGTCCACCTCGAGGTCGATGCTCGAGGCCGCCGTCGCCGGCTTGTAGCGGGAGTCGTCCGTCTTCCCCTCGCCCAGCCGCCCGCGCATCAGCACCACGTGCACCGGGACGTTCGGCGTGTACTTGTCGGTGATCTTCACGTCGACCACCGTCTTGCCGCCCGCGACGCTCTGCCAGGCGTAGGTGTTGCCGCTGGGCTCTTCGATCACCACCAGCGCCCGGGCGGTGGTGTACGGGCTCTGGACCACCAGGTGGGCCGTCTCTCCCGGCGAGTACGACTTCTTGTCCGGCTTGAGCTCGAAGACGCCCTCGCGTGACTTGTTCCACGCCATCGGCGTCTGACCGCCGATGTAGAGGTCGGCCTGCATCGTCTGCACCCGGCCCAGCTTGTCGCGGCCGAACAGCTCGACGACGTAGACGCCCGCGTCCTTGATCTCGAAGGTGAGCGGCAGCGGCTTCTCGGTGGTGGTGATCGTCTTCTCCGCGACCTGGAGATCCTCCTGCTCGGTCACGTACTTCGCCTGCCCGGTGGCGAAGCTCGTCTCCCGCAGGTTCGAGTGCCAGACGCGGCGGAACAGCCGGACCCGAACCTCCTGGCCCTTCACCGGCTTGTCGTCGACGCCCACCGCGACCACCGACGGCGCCAGCTCCTTCGCCGATTCGAGGTAGCGCGGCAGCTTCATTCCGAGCACGAACGGGGGCAGCGCCTTGACCTCGGTCTGCGCCGTGACCGGCTGATCGTCGGGCCCGGTGACCGTCGCCTCGAAGTGGTAGACGCGCGCGCTGCCGTCGAGATCGAGCTGCGGGTTGGTGGTGATGTCCGAGGCGCCGGTGTCGTCGAGCTCTCCTTGCTGCGTCGTCACCTCGGGGCCGTGCGCGCTGCCGGGCCGGGCGAACTGCGTCGAGGAGGCGAAGAGGTAGCCCTCGAGGCCCTTGGGGATCCAGTGGTACGGGCGCTGGGTCACCGTCCAGGCGATCGGCTGGTTCGCGACGTTGCCGCCGGCGTAGTAGCGGGCGACCGCCTTCACCTTGAACGAGGCGTCGAGCGCGACCTTGCTCTTGCCGGTCAGCTGCACCTCGAAGGTGGGGATCCGGTACGCCTCGATCTTGAACTGGCGAGAGGCGATCACCCTCGACGGGTCGGCCTCGAAGAGCGTCGCGGTGAAGTCGCCGGTCGGGGTGTTCGGCTCCTGGAAGGTGCCGGCGAAGCCCCCGAGCGGCGAGACGGTGAGCGGGATCTTCCACTGCTGGCCGTCGGGGCCGGTGACGATGCAGCCGAAGGTCTTCAGCTTGTCCGGGCTGGGGATTCTCAGCTCCCCCGTCTGCTTGTAGCGGGCGAAGCCCTTGAGGAAGACTGCCTCGGTCGGCTTGTAGATCGCGCGCTCGCTGAAGAGGAAGCCGAGCGTGCCGTCGTTCTGCGGCGCCGGGAGCACCCGCGTCGTCAGCCAGCCGAGCCAGTCGCCGTTGCTGCTCCAGTGGTTGTTGGCGAACTTCGGCGGCGCCTCGCGCGGGTCGAGCACCACCGAGTCGTCGCCGCTCTGGGCCGAGATCCGGCTCACCGCTTCCCAGCCGAGCAGCGGGGGAATCGTCACCCGGCCCTCGTTGTCGCTGGTGAACTGCTGGGTGACGAGCGCGCTCCAGCTCTTCGGCGGCTGCAGGGGGCGGGTGAGGCGGCCTTCGATCGTCACCGTCGCGCCCTTGACCGCGTCGCCGCTGTCGAGCGTGCGCACGTAGAGGATCGCCCGGTCGCGCTCCTCGACCGAGGTGAGCGTGAGGTTGGTGACCTGGACGCGCATCCACGAGCGCTCCGGCCGGCCGGTGAGGCGGCGCAGTCCGACGAGGTAGGTGCCGGGTCGATTGGCGCCGACGACGGGGTCGAGCAGGGGCTTCAGGTCGAGCCCGAAGTGGGTGGTGTTGCCCTTGTCGGCCAGCGGCAGGTCGACGACCTTCGAGACCAGCGGCGAGCCCAGCAGCCGGATGTGCTGCATCAGCGACGCGGCGTCGACGTAGCCCGCGAGCTCGGGCGTCGCCGGCTCCTCACCGGGAAACGGCGGCGCCGATGGCTCGTCGATCACGATCGGCGACGACGGGAAGGGCCACAGGCCGTTGTGGAGCGCCTCGACCCGGAAGATCCGCACGTCGGCCCGGGCGTCGCCGTAGCCGGTGAGCGGGAGCATCCGCGGCCCCTTCGCCTCGACCATCGCGGTGGCCTGGTTCCACTTGAGGAACGCCGACTTCCAGCCGAGGTGGAAGAAGACCTCGGCGGGCTTCACCTCGCGCAG
>JAYVRT010000176.1:0-7766 GCA_043776025.1 Archangiaceae bacterium
CGAGCACAAAGACGTCGCGACCCAGGACCTGTCGAAGAACAGCCAGCGCGACGTCCGCGAAGCGATGGCGGCGGCGAAGAAGGTTCAGACACGCAACTACGGCGACCGGGCGATTCGGCTGTTTCCCGAGCTCTGGCTCGAGGTGCTGCGCCCGGGTGCGTGGTCCGGGCCCCTGCGCGGGTTCGCGATGGAGGACGGGATCAAGCTCTGCCTCTTCGTGTTGGTCGGCAAGGACGCCCCGCGGGTCGTGGCGCTCGAGCCCGCCGACGTGATCGCGATCATCCGGGGAGAGAGCTGAGTGCGCGGGGTGGAGCAGATTCCGTTCGTCTACGACGGGATGATGGCGCTGATGGAGGCCACCGGGTTGCGCGCCTGGCGCCGATGGCTGGTCGAGGGCGCCCGGGGCGTCAGTCTCGACATCGGCTGCGGCACCGGGCGGAACCTGCCGCTGTACGCGGGCTTCGTCGTCGGCGTCGAGCCGTGCGCCGAGTCACTGGCGAAGGCGAAGCGCCGCGCGCCGAACGCGCCGCTGGTTCGCGCGAGCGCCCACGCGTTGCCGTTTCGCGCCGGCACGTTCGACACCGTGGTCAGCGGCCTGGTGTTCTGCTCGGTGCCCGACGCCCGGCTCGGCCTGGCCGAGGTGAAGCGGGTGCTCAAGCCCGACGGCCGCCTGCGGATGCTGGAGCACGTGCGCGCCACCGGAACATTGGGCGCGCGCTGGCAGGACTTCATCCAGCCCGCGTGGACCTGGGTCGCTGGAGGCTGTCACCCCAACCGCGACACCGAGGCGACGGTGGCGCAAGCAGGCTTCGAGATCGAGCCCGAGGGCCGCCGCGCCGAAGGGAACATGCGGCGCTTCTCGGCGCGGGCGCGATAACCGTGGCGATGGCTTGAACCCGGGGGGGCGGCGTGAGAGGAACCCCGCCGATGCGACCCTGGCTCCTGCGAGCGCTGAGCGTGGCCCTGGCGCTGGCCGCCGGCTGCACCCAGCCCGCCCCGGTGGTCGCGCCCCCCCCAGCCGCGGGGCCAGGGGTGCTCTTCACCTACCCGCGCGACGGACAGCTCGACGTCCCCGCTGGGGCGTGGGTGGTCCTCCACTTCTCGGGGCCGCTGTCGGCGGGCGCGTTCGACGCTGGCTGCACCCGCGGCGACGCGGGCGTGGTGGGGGCGTTCTGCGTCGAAGGACCGTCGGGGCTGATCGGCAGCGGCGCGACGCTCACCGGCAGTTCGATCGTCTTCGCGCCCAGCGGTGGCCTCGAGCCCGGGGCCACGTACCGGATTCACGCGGGGCCGACGCTGCTCGAGGGCGCGACCAACCTCCCCGCGGCGGGGCCGCTGCTCACTTTCCACACCCGGCACGCGCGCACCGTCGGAGGAGACGCGCCGCGGCTGTTGTCGCTCAATGACGCCCCGCCGGCGGCGTTCGCGCCTGACGCGGGCGCGGCCCTGCCGCTGCTCGACGTCGCGCCGCTGCGAATGTTGTTCTCCGAGCCCCTCGACGAGGCGACGGTGGACGCCCAGAGCGTACGGCTGGCGAAGCTCGATGCCGCGGGGGGCGAGACGGCAGTGCCGGCGGGGTTGATCGCGCACGGCGTGCACCTGACGCTCGATCCGGACGTGGACCTCGACGCGACCGCGGGCTACCGGCTCCACCTGGGCGCGGCGCTCAAGGACGTCGGCGGAGAGCCGATCGCCCCGGTCGACCTCCTGCTTCACCCACGCCGCACCGCGCCCGCCGACGGCGGCCTGTACGACGTGGATCTGTCGGTCGCGCCGCCGTACGTCGCCGGCGGGACGTCGCCCGACTCAGCGCTGCTGCCAATGCGGGTCAACACCAGCGACACCACCGCGCCGCTGATCGGCCAGAACGTGCTCGGCGTCCTCGCCGGAGGGGTCCACGCCCAGCTGGGAGATCCCGCCGCGTTCGGGGGGCCAATCCCGATGGTGATCCGCAAGGGGCAGCGGCTCGATCTGTCGCCGTTGGTGATCCGCTTCGGCGGCGTCCTCGAGTCCGGTCTGCAGACGGGGTCGATTCACCTCACCTTCAGCAGCGACGCGGTCGGCTTCCTCACCCGCAGTCCATTCCGCCCCGGGGCGCAGGTCCCCGACGACCGCGCGCCGGTGTTCGTCGATCTGACGATGGACAGCGTGCTGACCTCGGACGACGCGGCCGGCAACACGCTCGCGGCGCAGACCCTGATGGGGGTCCGGCTGCTCGGGATCTCGACCAGCGACACCGACCAGTTGTTGGTGCAGCAGTTCGGCGCGCTCGAGCTGAGCACCCTCGGAGTCGGCGAGGCGCCGGTGAACCTCGCGCTCGCGCTGCGCACCGGGAGCAAACCGGTGACGACGCCGCTTCCCGCGCCGAAGCTCACCTCGGTGTTTCCGCTCAACGGCGCCACCGACTTCCCCGCGGACTCGCGGATCGAGCTGAACTTCTCCGGGCCGATCGAGCCGACGAAGCTCCGCGCGGGGACGGAGCTGAGCCTCACCGAGAACGGAGCCGCGGTCGCCTTCAGCGCCAACGCCGACGGAGCGGCGGTGACGATCAAACCGGCGCGGCGGCTCGCCGACGGCGCGGCGATCAAGCTCACCTTCACGGGGTTGACCTCGCTCACTGGCCAGGCGGTCACCGGGGCCGCGGGGGATCCGACCAATGGCGTCGGCGCGCTCTCGTTCACCACCGCCCCCTTCTCGGCGGCGAACGCAGCGCCGGTGATCGTCACCGCGATCTCGCCCGGCGCGCCCTGCCCGATGACGGGCGGTGGGCCGACCACCCCCGGATCATGCGCCGGCGGCCAGGGCAGCGACACCGGCTACGTGCCGTTCGCGCTTGCTTCGAACCTCGAGCTCGTCGTCGCGTTCAGCCAGCCGATGAACCCGGCGACGCTGGTGCAGAGCTCGACCTGCGGCAGCGGCGGCTTGAGGATCGAGCACCTCGCCGCGAACGGCAGCTGCCAGGCGGTGGTGCCGGGGACGCTGCTGCCGACGGATCGCGGGCTGCGATTCATCCCCAGCGCGCCGTGGACCCCGGGGGCCAGCTACCGGCTGACGCTCGCGGGCGGCGCCGACGACACCTGCGGAGCGGGCGAGCTGTGCAGCCGCGCGGGGAAGCCGCTGAACACCGACGTCCTCGTGGGAGCAGGCGCGGGCGCGGGCGGTGGGCCCGACATGGTGCTCAACTTCGCTGGCGCCGCGGCGACGACGGCGAGCTACCTGCCTTTCATGACCGCCCCGTTCACCGATCAGAACGGGAACGGCGTCGTCGACCCGGGGGAGGTCCCCACCGACGAGAACCGGGTTGCGATGGAGATCTCCGGCACCAGCGGGCTGATCAGCGCAGCGAGCCTCAACGGCCCGGACTGCGTGCCGGCGCGGCCGGGGCAGCAGAGCTGCGCCTACCTCCATGCGGACCTGCCGGTGCTGATCGGCGCGGTCCAGCCCAGCTGCCCGATCGACGGCCAGGGCAAAGCGACGACGGGCGCGGGCCCGTGCCTGCAGGTGCGGGTATTGCCGAGCTTGATCCTCAACACCTCGCTCTCGATGAACACCACCGCCGCCGGGTTCCTCCCGATCAGCGATCTGCCGACTGGCGAGCTGGTGATGCGCGTCCGCGAGGTCGGTGGCCCGGCGTACGGCTACATCCTCAAGGAGTCGGGCTCGGCGAAGCCGCAGTTCGTGATTCAGCAGAACGTCTACATCGACGCGCCAGACTTGAAGATCGCCAGCGGCCTCGTCTCGCACGACCTGAAGAGCAAGGCGCTCACGGTGACGCTCAAGGGCCCGGTGGACTTCCTTCCGGACGGGCGGATGCACGTCGGGCTGAGGAACCTCGCCGACGTGACGATCACCGTGAACGTGAAGGCGCTGGTCAGCGGGACGATACAGATGACGATCCCCGCGGGCGAGATGCGGGTCACCCTGGTGGGGCCGCTGCCGCGATGAGGACCCTCGCCGCCCTCGCCTGGCTGAGCTGCGCCGTCGCCTTCGCGGACGAGCCGGCCGATGTGCCCGCCGTGACCGAGCCGGCGCCCGCCCCCGGGCCCTCGAGCCCGCCCGCGTCGAGCGAGCCGGACTTCGTTGGCTTCTACTTTCGCATCGGCGGCCTGTTTCTCCAGCCCCTGCCCTCGAGCCAGGAGGTCCGCCTCGAGGGAGTGACTGGCCCCGCGCGCCTCGGCTTGAGCGACGGCCCGATCGCGGGCTCTGCGATCGGCGTCGGCAACGCGTTGATGCCCGCGCTCACGGTCGGCTTCGCGCCCCGGCTCCCGGTGCTGGGGCACCAGCTGTCGCTGGAGACGATCCTCGCGTTGCCGTTCAAGATGAAGCTCTACGCGAAGGGCACGCTGGCGACGAAGTCGCTCGCCCCGACGGTGCTCGGCGCCCTGCCCACCGGCGTCCCGGCGCTGGGCGAGGAGCTCGGAGAGACGACGGTGGTGCCGCCGGTGCTCACCCTGGTCTACCGCTTCCTCCCGGACTGGCGGGTGCACCCCTATCTCGGCCTTGGCTTCAGCGTGCTGATCGCGACCGACGCGCGGATCACCAACCCGCTGCTGACCGAAGTGTCCACGCCCCAGCTCGAGATTCCGCCGAAGGCCGGTTACGTGCTCCAGGGCGGCGTCGACGTGCGGCTCTACAGGTGGTTCTACGCCACGGCGGATCTGAAGTTCATCGGCGGGCTCGACCTCACCGCGCGGGTGAAGGACGTCTACGTCCGGCTGCCGAGCCTGCCCCTGTACGGCAGCGTGAAGGTCGGCGACACGGTCTCGACGGTGACGGTGAACCCGCTGGTGTTCCAGATCGGCGTGGGGATGAACCTGTAGGCGTGCAGTCAGTAGCCCGTGCAGATGTCGGCCGCCGGGTCGATTAGGAACGTCGGCGTGTCCCCGTCGATCGACTGGAGGAACGCGACCAGGTCCTGCACCTGCTGTTGCTCGGCTGCGCTCGCCCCACCGTTGGCGAGGAAACCCGCGCGCCCCGCCTGGTGGTGCCGGGCATACCGCGGAGTGAAGAGCGCCTCGAGCGTCGGCGCCGCGCCGTGGTGGAGGTACGGCGCGGAGCCGGCAAGGCCAAGCAGCGAGGGCGGATTGAAGCCGAGGGCTCCCTGGGCGCGGGTGCCGTCGCTCTTCTTCTCGAACGGATTGGCGGCGTCGAACGTGCCGACGTCCCTCAGCACGCAGGTGATCCGCTCCGGGCCGATCGCAAGGCTGGCTCCCCCATCGGGGTTGGTGAAGCGCTCGACCGCGACCTTGTAAGTGTCGAAGTTGAGCCCGGGGAGGCTCGCCGCGCGCAGCTCGGTTCGCAGGCCGGTCGGCGCGGCGGGCAATCCGTTCTCCCCCACCAGCGTCCCGTTCTTCACCGGGGACGGGACGTAGGGGACGCGGCTGATCGTCCACTTCGGCCCG
The DNA here is from genome assembly GCA_043776025.1 of Archangiaceae bacterium. Lineage (GTDB taxonomy): Bacteria > Myxococcota > Myxococcia > Myxococcales > Myxococcaceae > JAYVRT01. The sequence goes on from JAYVRT010000176.1 coordinate 5,403, forward strand.
CCGTGGCAGCTGCCGCACCCGGCGCTGGCAAACACGTCGCGTCCGCGCTGCACCGCGGCCGCCGGGAGCCTGGTGGGGGCGCGGTTGGTCGGGATCTGCTGCACCCACGCTTCGATCTGCGACCAATCGGGCAGCTGCGAATACGCCAGGGTCACCGCCCTCGCCGACCCCGAGAGGTTGTCGTTTCGGCCAATGGGGCCCCCGCCGATCGAGATCGCGACGCCGAGCGCGATCGGGGTGTCCAGCTGCGGAGGGCCGCTGGTGATCGCACCCCTGCCTCCGGACGTGCCACGGGTGTTGCCTTCGACGTCGTAGATCTCGTCGAAGTTCGCGGTCCAGTTCTGGGCGCGGTGGTCGCCGACGTCGTGGCGGGCGAAGGTGCCGTCGAGCGCCGGCGTCTGGCGCGGGCCCGCGGGAAACACCCAGGTGACGTTGTCCGAGAGCCCGTCGGGGTGGCAGCTGGCACAGGAGCTCACGTTCTGATCCGACCAGCGATCCTGCGCGGTGTAGAAGAACTTCTTCCCCATCCGTTGGTTGAACGCGGAAGAACCCACCGGGGGAAGCCGCCCGAGGGGGATCGAGCGAAATGGAAACCCGCTCACCGTTTGGCTCACCAACTGGCCAGTGCCATCGACGATGAGCACGGTGTTGGTCCGGAGGCCGGCAGCGAGCGCGATCGGGACGCCGGCGGGGGTTGGAGGCCCCGGGACGCCCGGTCCACCGGGACAGCCGACGTAGCCACAGGGTGCGGTCACGCTCCTCACCACCTGTCGCAGCGTGACCGGCGCGCCTGGACCGATCGCCAGCAGCGCCAGCTCGTTGGCGGCCTGCGCGAGGACCATCAGCGAGCCGCCGTCTTCCGCGACGTCGAGATCGATCGGCAGGCCGAAGCGAGTGCCCGCCGACTCCATCAGTCTGCTGAGCGAGAACGAGCCGCCCGGCCCACGCACCTCGGTTCCAGCGGCGAGATCGACCACCGAGATCCCCGCGAACAGGTTGGTGAACTTGAAGACCGGTCCTTGAGGCGCGACGCAGACGTGTGCGACGAACGCGCGGGGCCAGGCGATCGCCACCGCATAGAGCTGGTTGGGCGAACAGGTAACCTCCGGGCCGGTGCCGCCATCAGGCAGCGGGTTGCCCGCCCCGGCGTTGGAGATCGGCTCGAGCTCGATCGTCGTTCCGACGGTGCCGGTCGCGAGCTTGAGCTCCACCAGCCGGCCCACCCTGCCGTCGTCGGTTCCCTCGCCGCGGAGCGCTCCGTAGAACAGCGTCACCCAGGCGCTCTCATCGAGATCGCTGCCGTCGCCGTTGTTGGTGATCGCGACCGCGCGCGGATGGTCGGCGACCGCGACCGTCTTCACCTGCATCGTCTGGGTGTCGACGATCGACACCGACGACTCGCCGAAGTTTGCCACCACCGCGATCCGTCCCGTGGGCGAGAGCGCCACCCCGGTCGGCTCCGAGCCGACTTCCGCCTGCGCTTCGAGCTGCGGAGAGAACGGAAGTCCGCCGATCCGCGCCAGCCGCTGGTGCTTGCGCAGAACGACGAAGGCGTGGGCGCCGTCCGGGTGGAGCGCGACCGAAACTGGCATCGCGCCAGGCGGGAGATCGAGGGTGATCGGGTTCGGAGGCAGCCCGAAGTCGAGGCTGACGCGAAACACCGTCAGTTGGTCGGTGTCCGGCATCACCGCGGCGCCGACCTGCTCGCGGGCGTCGAGCGCTACCGCTGAGGACCGCGAGGACCGGGTCGAGGGCGCTTCGGGCGGCCCGGCATCGAAGACTCCGCCTCCTCCGACCCCGCCTCCGGCGCCCCCCGCGCCGCCGGCCCTCCCTCCACCCGCTCCGATGGGGCCGATGGTCTCGAGCCCGGTGCAACCGCTGACGAGACAGGCCATCAGCAGCATCCGACCCAGCCGAACTTCGATCATCGTGCCCCCCAACGGCCCCCGCGCTGCAATCACCGGCTCGCGACCGCGCCCTCGTCGGGGTCGACCTGCACCATCCCGCGGCGCAGCGCCTCGGCGACCGAGAACGGCAACACCGTGGTGCGGTCGAAGCGGGCGCCACCGAGCAGCGTCTGGTTCAGCTCCGCCCCGTTGAGGTTGGCGGCGAACTTCGCCCCCCGCAGGTCCGCGCCGCGCAGGTCGGCCTTGAAGAGGTAGGCCCCGGCGATGTTGGCGTTGCGCAGGTCGGCGTGGCTCAAGGTCGCCCGGCCGAGCTGGCAGCGGTAGAGGTCCGCGCCCTTCAGGTCCGCCTTCTCCATGTTCGCCTCGAAGAGGTAGGCGTGCCGGAGGTCCTTCGATTGCGCCATCGCCGGAACCGCGAACACCATCAGAGTCAGGAGGAAAGTTTTCATGCAGACCC
>JAYVRT010000177.1:0-7732 GCA_043776025.1 Archangiaceae bacterium
CGTAGCCGGCGACCTGCGGCACCACGCTCACGCTCTGCCGGGAGATCAACGTCCCCAGGTACTCGCTGGTGTCGCGGACCTCGCTCGGACTCACCGAGAGCACCTCGACCTCGCGCGGCGGCGGCGCGGGCTTCGGCTCGGGTTTGCTGCAGCCGGCCGCGGCGAGCAGCCCCGCGACCCACGCCCATCGGCTCACCAATCGCACCGCGCCTCCGTCATCAGGACCTCCAGCCGCGCCTGCACCAGCTCGAACTGCCGGGTGGCAAGCGCCACGTCCGCCTGCCGCAAGACCGCGGCGCTTTGCACCAGCTCGAGGCTGCTGCCGCGGCCCACCTCGAACGACCGCCGGGTGAGCGCGTCGAGCTGGGCGGCGCTGCTGCGCGAGGCCTCGGCGGTGGCGGCGAGCGCCTCGGCCACCCCCACGCCCCGGCGCGCTTGCACCCCCTCGAGGTGGACCTGGCGGTGGGCGAGGTCGACCCCCGCCTCGGCCTGGCGCTCGAGGCCGGCCCTCTCCTGGGTCAGGCCCTCGCGAAAGCCGCCTTCCCACAGCGGCACCGAGAGCACCGCCGCCAGGTTCCAGGTGGCGACCCGCACCGGCGTCTGGGTGGTGGTGTAGCCGAAGAGATTGGCGGTCACCCCCAGCGTCGGCAGGTAGCCCCGCGATGCTTGCCGGCGCGCGGCGGTGGCGCTGGCAGCGGTGGCGCGCGCGGCTTCGAGATCGGCGCGGTGCTCGCCGTCGACGCTCTGGCAGGCCCGGCGGGCCTCGGTCGCGAGCGCGTCGAGCGAGAAGTCCGCGGGGAGGCCCACCTCTTCCTCGAGGCCGAGGGCGAGGCCGAGCGCCTCCCGGGTGCGGCGCAGCTGCTCGTCGCCGGCGATCAACGCGCCGCGGGCGACCTCGACGTCCTGACGGACGCGGACCACGTCGAGCTGGGTGGCGGCGCCCAGCTGCTGGGTCCGCTCGATCAACGCCCCACGCTCGAGCGCCTGGCGCAGCCCCACCCGGTTGAGCTCCGCCACCCTTTCGGCCGCGACCACCGCCACCAGCGCCCGCGCCAGGCCCCGGGTCAACCGGCGCTGCAGATCCTCTCGCTGCAGCTCGGCGCTCTGGCGCGCCGCCGCCGCCGAGCCCAGGCCTTCGAACGCCCCGAGGTCGACGACGGTCTGGCTCAAGACGGCGTTGGCGGTGCCCAGCGGCGAGGTCGGGGTGTAGCTGCCGGCGACGGTCGGCGACAGCCCGGGCGACGGGGGCACGGTCGGATTGAGTGCGTCGAGCTGGGCTCCGAACCCAAGCCTCGCGTTGGGCAGCAGCACGCTCAGGGCCTGACGCCAGCGGCCCTGCGCCCGCTCGACGCCGGCGGCGGCGATCCGTTCGTCGCTGGAGTTCTGGCGCACCCACGCCCGCGCCTCGTCCCAGCTGTGCACCTCGCGCGCGGCGCGGGGCACGGGCTCGAGCAGCGGGTCGCTGGCCTGGCTGACGAACGGCTCGGGGGCGGGCACCGGCGCCGACGCGCCGCCGTCGAACGCCGGAGCGAGAAGGAGAACCAACAGCGGCGGGAGCGCGGCGATGGACACGGACGGCCGATGGATGTAATTGACAACTGTTGTCGGCGCAACGATGAGCACCATTCACTTCAGCGAACAGGTCGGCTCGCTCCGGCGGACCCTGCGACGGGCGCTCAACCACCGCGTGGCCCAGCAGAGCGCCCGGCCGGTGGCGCAGCTGCAGGCGCTGCGGCTGATCGCCCGGGGCGAGGTGCACACCCAGGCCGACCTCGCCCAGCGGGTGTTGATCGACCCCCCGGCGGCGAGCCGGCTGGTGGCGACGCTCCAGCGGGCCGGGCTGCTCAAGCAGCTGCCCGGCGCCGATCGCCGCTGCGTCCAGCTGAAGGTCACCCCCCGCGCGAGGACGGAGGTCGCGGTGATGAACGAGGCGATGGCCTGGCTCAACCTCCAGGTGCGGCAGCACCTGAGCCAGCGCGAGGTCGAGGCGGGCTACGCGCTGATGCGCAAGCTTCAGCGCGGGCTGACCGAAGCCGACGGCCTCAGCTCAAGAGCCCCTTGATCAACCCGACCAGCGCGCGGGCGCCGAGCTCGACCAGATCGCCGCCGCGGCCGATCCGGTCGCCGCTGGTGGACCAGGAGAAGCTCAGCGGGCCGTTCAACTGATCGAAGTCCCGCTGCGCTTGCATCTGGTCCATCACCAGCCGCGCCGCGAGGCTCGGATCGAGCGTGGTGCGCTTGAGATCCTTCGCCTGCAGCTCCTTCAAGGTTTCGTTGATCGACTGCTCGCTCAAGATGCTCACCGGCGCCTGGCAGTGGGTGCAGACCACCGTTTGGGCGAGGACGATCGGCGAGCCACAGTTGGAGCAGGAGACCTGCTGCACCCGGTCCTTCAGCTCGCTCAGCTGCTTCGGAGTCGGCGCGCGGACGAGGTTCTTCTCCCGCAGAAACTGAAAGAAGGTGGTGTAGCGGCCGTGGGTGGCGCAGCGGAAGTAGGTGAAGCGGGTGCCGCGCTGCATGTCGAAGGTCTCGGTGAGCGCCAGCGCGCACCGGGGGCACTTCTTGCCCGGCACCAGCGGCTGGCGGGCCCGCTCGCGGCGCTCGTACATCGCGCCGAAGAGCCGCAAGGTGGCGCCAGGTGACAGCTGCAGGCTCTCGCGGCCGTCGAACCACAGGCCGTTGCAGTGCTGACAGACGTCGATCTCGAGCTCGCCCCCGTAGATCGCCGGGAAGCGCTCGGCGTTCATCGGGTGGGTGCAGCCGGGGCAGTCCATCATCTCTTTCCGCCTACGCTGTTGCCTCGCGCCTGATTGCGCGTCAGGGGAAGTGGCCGACGAGGGCGACGCCGTTGGGGCCGGGGGCGAGCGCCACGTCGCTGCCGTTGCGCTGCAGCACCAGCACCGCGACGCCGGTGCCCGCGAGGGCGATCGCCACCCCGAAGCAGACGTTGGCGACGATCGCGTCGGTCTTCGCCGCGTCCTTGAGCGAGGCCGCCTGGCGCTGGGTCAAGCCGGTGACGACGCCGTTGCCGTCGGTGACCGCGCCGTCGACCTGGCTCGCCGCGCCCTTGCTGAGCACCCCGGCGACGACCCCGCCGACAGTGACCGCGGCGGCGCCAGCGAGCAACCCGACCGCCGCCGGGCTGACGTGAAAGTTGGAGGCGCGCTCAGGGGGTGGGGCGACCACCTCGGGCGGCGCGCTCGCCACCTTCGCCCGGGCGACACCGTCGGCGAACGGCTTGAGCGCGCTGCCAGCGGTCAGCAGCGTCGCGTCCTGCTCGCCGAGCAGCTCGACCCACCACTCCAGCCGGCCCGGGCCGCCGACGACCGAGGCGGTGCCGGCCTCGAGCGGAGCGATCTGATCGACCCAGGCGGTCTCTCCCGCTTCGCGCTGGTGGAAGCGGACCTTCTTCGCGATCGCCAGCGGGTCGGCCGACAGTTGCGCGTGGAAGTGCGCGCCGTCGGGCCCGGAGTCGCTGCTGGTGGTCAGCAGCATCTGCGCGCCCTCAGAGGCCATCCCCTTCGCTTCGTAGAAGGGGGTCTTCACCCGGGGCGGCTGGCCTTCGGGCAGCTTATGGGGGGGATCCAGCGTCAGCAGGGTGAGGAACAGGCCGCGGGCCTTCGGGGCCTGGTTCAGCGTGGCGGCGACGATGCCTTGAAGTTCGAGGATCCGCAGCAACACCTCGCGCGGGTTCGAGGGCTGGGCCCGGGCAGCGGCGAGCGCCTTCTCGGCGTCGGCGTAGCGGACCTGAGAGATCAGATCCTCGGCCGCCGCCAGTTGCGGGGTCGTCACCGGCGCTGCGGCGAGTGCGCCGGCCATGATCAAAAGCAGTGGCATCGAAGAGCGATGCTACTCTGCGCGGGCGTGGCACGACCAACCCAACGCGTGGAAAGCTCCGCGCCTGAGTGGGCGCCTGGGGCGGTCGTCGGGCGCTACGCGCTGCTGGCGAAGATCGCCACCGGGGGAATGGCGGAGATCTGGCTCGCCGACCAGGCTGGGCTGCAGGGTTTCAAGAAGCTCGTGGTGATCAAGCGGATCCTCGAGTCGTACAGCAAGAACCCCGAGTTCGTGTCGATGTTCCTCGACGAGGCGCGGATCGCCGCCCAGCTCAACCACCAAAACGTGGTGCAGATCTTCGACCTCGGCGAGCACGCCGCCGCCTATTACATCGCGATGGAGTACCTGCCGGGAGAGAACCTCTCGGCGGTGGTCCGCACCGGCCTGAAGAAGAAGGACCCGCTGCCGCTGGCGATCGCCGCGCGGCTGATCGCCGGAGCCGCCGCGGGGCTGGGGCACGCGCACACCAAGGCCGGGGCCGATGGCAAGCCGCTGGGCGTGGTGCACCGCGACGTCTCGCCTCAGAACCTGATCATCACGCTCGACGGCAACGTGAAGGTCGTCGACTTCGGGGTCGCGCGCGCCGCGAACCGCGCCACCCAGACGACCGACGGGCACATCAAAGGGAAGATCGCCTACATGTCCCCCGAGCAGGCCTCGGGGTCGATGGTCGATGCGCGCAGCGACGTCTTCGGGCTCGGGGTGATCCTCTTCGAGGCGGTCACCGGGACCCGCTTCTACCCGTCGGCAGAGATGACCGCGATGATCGGGCTGCTGTGCGGGGCTGGCCCGCTGCCGCGCGCCTCCGAACGAAACCCGCAGGTGCCCGAGGTGCTCAGCCAGATCATCGACAAGGCGATCAGCCGCGACCCCAACGGCCGGTACGCCACCGCCTCCCAGCTGCAGGCGGCGCTCGAGGGCTGGCTCCACACCCAGCCCGAGCAGATCGGCCCCGACGCGGTCGAGCGCTACCTCAAGGGCCTGTTCGGCGAAGCGTGGGGAAAGCGCAGCGAGTTCATCGAGGCCGCACGCGCCGGCAGCCTGACGCCGTCGGGGCTGAGGAAGAACCTCGGCGCCCAGACCGACGTGACGATGCCGGGCAACACCAGGGAGAACCTCGTCGCCCCGCCCGCCGCGGGCGGCTCGGGCCTGGTGGTGGGGCTGGCGGTCGGCTTCGGGGTCCTGCTGCTCGGGGTCGGGGGCCTCTGGTGGTTCCAGTCGACACGAGGGCAGCCGGAGCAGACGACCGCGGTGGTGGTCGAACTGCCGGCGCCGGCTGCCGCGGTGGAGCAGGTGGGCACGGTGCGCGTCGAGACCGAGCCGCCTGGAGCGCAGCTGATGGTCGATGGGGTGATGCGGGGCCAGACGCCGATGGAGGTGAAGGGCATCTCCGTCGGCGAGCACCAGGTGGCGGTCGAGCTCGCCGGGCGCCAGCCGATGACCCGCCGGGTGGCGGTCCAGACCGCGGGAGACCGGTTGCAGTTGATGCTCGCGCTGCCCGAGCTCAAGGGGGCAACCCCCACGCCGGGGCCGACGAGGCCCCCGTCTGACCGGGCGCAGCCGACGGCGGGAAAGGGAAAGCTGACGCTGCAGACCACCCCCTGGACCGAGGTCTTCGTCGGCTCGAAGAGCCTGGGCGAGTCGCCGCTGCTCGAGGTCCCGCTCGCCGCGGGAAAGTACACGCTGCGGCTGGTGAACGCCGAGGCCGGGGTGAAGACCTCGGTCGAGGTGGAGATCGTGGCGGGGAAGACGACGGTGAAGAAGCTGAAGTTCTAGCCCGTCAGCCCTCGCGCAGCTCGACGAGGCGGCCCTTCACGCCGGGCAGGCTCGCCGGCGTCGCGCGGCGGCTGACTGGTCGTGATTCTTTGCGGAAACCGCCAAATTCCCTGACCAGTCCTGCACGCGAAAATCACTCGACTGCGATCGCCGGCGTCCGCTCCATGGTGCGGGCGGTCGACATCGCCATCACCAGCTTCTGTACCTCCAGCTCGCCGAGGATGAAGACGGCCGGATCTCCCGCCATCTCCCTGCCCGGAAACCAGCTCAGCGGCTCGAGGGTGCGGGGCGAGCCGGGGACTTCGAGCGTGAGTTGGTCGCCCTCGATTCCGGCCGCGGCGCACTTCGGGCAGTCCTTCAGCTTGCCCGTCGGAATCAGCTCGACGGTGAACCAGCGGGTGCCGCTGCCCATCGACTCCAGCAGCGGCCGCATCCGGGGCGACATCGACGCCTCGACCGCGCGGTCGAGCTGCGCCTCTCCGACGAGCTGAAACGCCCCGTAGCCGGCGGCGCGCAGCACTTCGATCGCCCGCTTGAGGCCCGCGGGCTTTGCGTCCGCTGCGATCATCAACGGGTACGCGGCCGGGCGGGCATCCGCGCCAGTCCGATGCAGGTCCTCGAACTTCTCCTTCCGTTCGACGAGCACCCGCAGCATCGCGTCCCGATCGGCGTTGCCTTCGAACTTCACCTGGTCTGCGCTGACGATCAGCCCCCCGAGGGTGGCGCGGCCTTCACCCTCGAGACGAATCAGCTTCGGGTGCGGCTGACCCAGCTCCGCCGTGAACGCATCGACCTTGCCTTGCAGCGAATCGACCCACGCCTGCGCGCCAAGCGTGCTGCCCAACACCACGAGCGCAGTCACCGCCGCGGCCGGGCTCTTCGCGCGCACCAGGCCGAGCGCCCCCGCGCCGACGGCGAGCAGCACCGAAATTCCCAGGGCGCCGCGGGCGAGCTTCTCGTCTCGCGCCACGTCGTGGACCGCAGCCGCCATTAGAACCGCCTGGTCGATCGGGTTCCCGTACGCCGCGGCCTGGTAGCCCTTGGAGAGATTTCCAACGAGCGAGCCGTGCGACACGAGGAGCAACGCCGTCCCGAACAGCGCCGCCGACGTGCAGATCAGACTGAGCCGATACGGACCCTCGACCGCGCTACGTCGCGCCAGCCCCGCGAAGAGCAGGGCGAGGGCTGCCCCGCCGACGCACGCGGAGGCGAGGTCGAAGCCGAGCACCGCCGCTTGCAACGACTCGGAGAACCCGGCGCACGCGATCGTCGCCCGGTCGACCGGGTTGACGTGCACCAGGGCATCGAGCGTTCCTGTGACGCCCTGGGCGGCGCCAACCGCTCCGTACAGCACTGGCAGAGCCAGGAGCGGCGCGGGGAGGGCCACCGGCAGCCGCACGACACGTCCGAAGAGAAACCCAAGCACCGCCACCGCGACCGTCGCCACCATGCCCAGGCCGATTACGCCGTAGGCCGCTACACCGGCCTTGGTGACCATCACCGGGAACTCGTCACCCGACGCCAGGCTCGCCAGCACCAGCCCGACGGGAAAGGCGAAGAACGGAACGATCGCCGCGAGGACAGCGACCAGCGTGCTCGGCTTCTCTTCACCTACCGGCGCAGGAGTCATCGGGCCCATCTACCCCGTCGAGCGGCCGATGCGTTCCCGTTCGTGCTCATTGTCGGCAACTTCGCTCGACGCGAAGCCCGGCCGGGAGCACGAAGAAGCAGAAGGCGAGGCGAACCCTGGCGCTGATGACGGCGTTCGCGCGCGCGCGCGGCTCGACCTTGTGGATGAACCCCAGGAGGGTGCACTCAACGCTGACGGAGCATGGGCTTGAGACTTGCCGCGCGCGGCCATGATATCGGACCCCAGTGCGCTCCCGGGTCCTGGCATTGGCGTTTCTCGCGGTCGCTTGCGCTCCAGGGGTGCGGTTCGATTCCGACGGGCGTGAGCTCGACGCCGACGGCGGCGCCACCGACGGCGGCGCCACTGAGCAAGGAGCAGACTGATGCGTGATCTGGAAGGGCGAGTCGCGCTGGTCACCGGCGCCTCCCGGGGCATAGGCCGCGCCATCGCCGTGGCGCTGGGGGGGCGCGGCGCGCGCGTGGTGGTGAA
>JAYVRT010000178.1:0-2360 GCA_043776025.1 Archangiaceae bacterium
CGTCGAACTCCTCGACCCGGGCGTTCATCGTGTCCGCGACGAACACGCCACCCTTCGGCGCCCGGGCGACGAACGTGGGGAAGAGGAACTCCCCGGGGCCGTCCCCGCGCTTGCCGACCGTCGACTCGTGCGCGCCGGTCTGAAGGTCGTGCACGTGGAGGACGTGGCCGTGTCCCTGGGTGGTCGAGGTGTCGGTGAGGTAGAGGCGATTCCGGCCGGAGTCGATCGCGATCCCGGTGGGCCGCTCGCAGTCGACGATCAGCGTCCGCTCGAGCACCCCGGCCCGGTTGAACTTCAGCAGCGCTTGCCGCGCGGGGACGACCACGTAGATCGCCTCGCCTTCGATCGCGACGCCGATCGGCACCCCGGTGAGGACATCCGAGGGCACCGTCGTCACCGCGTTGGTCGTCAGATCGAAGATGAACAGCTGACTGAGCGCCTGGTCGGTGACCGCCAGCAGCTCGCCGCCCGGAGACACCGCCACCCCGACCGGGTGGTACATCTGAATCGGCGGCTCCGCGCCCGCGAGCCGGCGGAGGAACCGGGTGAGCCCCCCATCGACGTCGGCCTGTCCGCTCAGGGTTCGAAGGTGGCGGATGCGCTCGAGTGCGGGCGGGGCCGGCCAGGCGACGCGCTCCCCGCCCACGGTGGCGCAAGCGCTCAGCGCAACCCCTGCCAGCGCCCACCCGAGGCGGCTCCGAAGAATCCCGAACATGGAGGCGCTGTCGCGGTGGCGCTCACAAAGGATTCAACTGCGAATTGTTGAACGATTAGCAGGGCTTTTGGCTCCGATTGCCGGTTGCCCCAAAGCGGCTACTTCTTCTTCGAGAGCGTCCGAACGAAGGCGGCGACGTCGCGCACCTTCTGGTCGTCGTTGAGCACCGGGCCCCAGGCCACCATCAGCGGGGACTTTCCGTTGGCGGCCCCCCCTTCTTTGATCATCTTGAAGACGTACTCGTCGGTTGCCGCCGCGGCTCGCTTTGGGTCGGTGAAATCGGCCGGTTTCGGCTCGAGCGCGGCGGCGGCCGGCCCATCGCCTTTGCCCGAGTCGCCGTGGCACGCCGCGCACATCGCCTTGAACGTCTCCGCGCCCTTCGCGGGATCGCCCTTTGGCTCGGCTGCGAACACCGAGCCAGCTGCAAGCAACATCACTCCGAGTTTCGTTTTCATTCATTCCCCGCAAAGACCGTCGGCATGGAAGCGGCACCGGCCTGCCGCGCGAGCCCGGGAAAAGGATTCAACAAATCGGCACGCCCAGGGTTCAGGCGCGCCGGGGAGTCATCGCTCGCCCCCGTCCGGCACCGCTGACCGGAGGTCGACCGTCGGGCTCGCCGCCTGCCCATCGACGCTGGCCCGGGCGAGCGCCTCGACGAGGTCCCAGCGGATCCCCTCGTTGATCTCCAGCGTCCCCGCGTCGGTGAGCGACGGCCCGCCGGCGATGAAGGACAGGGTGTCCGGCCCGTCGGGAGGATCGCCGGTCCACTGGCCACCGATGATCGTCCCGCCGTCGTCCAGCGCCAGCGTCGCCGACCAGTCGAAGTCAATCGGGTGGAGCCCGACCTTTCGGTAGCGGCTGTCGTCCGCCGGCTCGACGACGTTGCCGCTCGCGTAAGAAAGCGTGGTGGAGCTGACCTCGAAGTGAATCGCGACGTCGGCGAGCGAGGCGACCTTTCCGGTCAGCCGCGGCGTCGTCGGGCGGCCGTCGTACGCGTACGGCGCCCGCGGCAGGCTCACCCGGGCACGGGCGACGGCGTAGTTCTGCGACTGCACCGACGGGTGGACGTCGACGAGAAACGAGGTGTGCGCCAGGCCAATCCGGTTCAGCGTCGCCAGCACGACGCCCCCGGGGTTCATGCTGCAGTCTCTGCCCGGGTCGAGTGAGACCCGCTCGCAGACGCCTCCGAAGTCGAAGGTGTCGTTCATCCACGCGAACCCCGCGGCGAGCAGCGCCTTGATGTCGGTGGGGAGGAAGCGGACGCGTTTTCCGCTCGGGGTGATCGCCTCGACGGTGCGAAAGGGCTCTGGCCGCAGCAGCGCGGCGATCGCCACCCCGTTGCACATCCCGAACCAGAACCGCGGCTTCGGGACCCGGTTGTGAGTCCCGGCGAGGCCGCGGTGGGTGGCGTCGAGCTTGAAGTCCTCCAGCGCCAGGTCGAGCTTCTCCAGCGGAGCCAGTCGAGCGGTGTCGCCCCGCTCGAGCAGCTGCTTCGCCTCGGCCTGCGACAGCGGGGTGACCCCGGTCAGGGTCCGCCCGATCAAGGTCAGCCGCCCGTCCTGCCAGCGGCCCGCGATGCCGCCGTACCAGGAGGGGAAGAAGGTCGAGGACCAGGGCTCGACCGCCGGCGCCAGGTCGACGTCGA
>JAYVRT010000179.1:0-2358 GCA_043776025.1 Archangiaceae bacterium
GGGAAGAACAAGTCCGGGCGGGCGCTGCTGTTCATGCCGTTCACCTGGTACCGCAACATGACCGAGGATGACCGCAAGGCGTTGGTCCTCGCGCTGCGCACGGCGAAGCCGGTGAGCCACGTGGTGCTCGCCGACGCCGAGCGCCGAGCGGCGAAGTAGCGGCCCGTTCATCCCGGGCGGGTCGAGGGCGGCGCGGGGGACAGGACCAAGCAATGGCGACTGCAACCCGCCCTGCCTCTAAAGCCCCTTTGCCGCGGGTCGGCGCAGCACCGGCGCCCGGCTTACGGCCAGGTAGGCGCGTAGATACAGAACAACCCGGTGCGCAGGCTCAGCTCGAGGTGGCGGCCGAGCGCCTCGTCCTGCTCGGCGACGCGCTTGATCAAATCCTTGAGGCGGCGTTGGACGTTGATCCGCGCCCGCTCAGAGGTCGAGCTCGCCCGGCGATCGCGCCCGCCCAGCCCGACCGCGCGGCTCAGCTCCGAAGCCAGCGCCTCGAGCTCACCGCGCATCCGCTCGGCGCGCCCGAGATCCGAGTTCCGCACTGCCTCTTCGAGCTCATCGCGCACCGACTCGGCGCGCTCGCGGTACGCCTGCTTCGCCTTCTCGTCGAGCATCGGCCCGCCGTCGCCTTCCTCCTCGGCCCCGACCAGCTCGAGCACGTGGACCTCGCGGTGCGACTGCTGTACCAGCGCCTCGAGGTAGCCCAGGGCCTTGCCGTCGCGCACGGTCGAAGAGCTGAAACCGGCTCTCGGACGCGACCGAGCCTTCGAGCGTCGGCAGGCCGAGCTCGCGGAGCACCTGGGTCCAGGGCCAATACGCCGGGGTGCCCTCCCCTTCCCACGACCGCCCCCAGGCCACTTTCCAGCCGGCGGCGGCGCGCCGGGACAGCTCATCGTTGATTCGGGTCTTGCCGATGCCCGGCTCGCCGGTGACGAGCGCGAACCGGCCCGCGCCCAGGCGCGCCTCGGCGAGCGCCGCCTCCAGCGATCCCAGCTGCGCGTCTCGCCCAACAAATGCCCCCGGCATCCGCTTCGGAGTGTAGCCCGGCCGACCGGGAAAGCCGGTGGACCTCGGCCCCGAAACGACGGTAGACGCACGCGATGCTCATCCGCGCGCTCGTCCTCACGCTGCTCGTCGCCGTCCCCACCCTCGCGCGCGCCGAAGGGCCGCTGACCGACGCCAAAGTCGGGGAGATTGCCAAGCGCTTCGGCGCGAGCATCAAGTGCGATCCGAAGTCGAAGGACCTTCAGCGGGCCTGGTGCCCGGTGACCCGCCTCGACAGCGCCGCGTTCAAGGCCCCGGCGCAGACGTCGACCCTGCTGGGCCTGAGCGTCGAGCTCCCCGATGGGGGCGCGGTCAACGGCCAACTGCTCGAGACCACCTCGGTCTCCGCGCTCCACCTCGGAGCCGCCGCGGTGCGGCTCACCTCGCTCAAGCCGTCGAACGAGCAGGAGAAGAAGGACATGCTCCCGGTGCTCTTCGACATCGCCGGCGCGCTGAAGATGGACGGCAAGCAGATCAAGGTCCCCAGGGACCTCGATGGGTTCCTCACCTCGGAGCGCGCCAAGCCCGGCTACCCGATGACCGCCACGGGCAGGGCGATGGAGTACACCGGCAAGCTGCCGGCACGGCTCTACCAGGTGGGCAACGCCTTCGTGGTGATTGAGAGCGCGCCCAAGGGCTACTACGTCTCGGTGTTTCCAGCGGTGCCGCTGGTCGTCAACTAACGCTACTTCGCCGCTGCGAGCAGCTTCTCGTAAGCGGCCGCGTCCATCAGGCCGTCGAAGTCGGCGGCGTTCGCCGGCTCGACCTCGATGATCCACGCGGTCCACGGATCCTTGTTCACCGCGGCGGGCTCACCCGAGAGCGCGGTGTTCACCTTTGTCACCTTGCCGGAAATCGGCGCGTAGAGCTCGCTGACCGCCTTGGTGGACTCGATCACCCCGAAGGCTGCGCCGGCGGTGACCGTGGCGCCCACCTTCGGCAGCTCGACGTAGACGACGTCGCCGAGCGCTTCCTGGGCGTGGTGGGTCACTCCGATGGTGACCTTGCCCGCGTCCTTCTTCGCCCACTCGTGGTCCTTGGTGTACTTGAGGTTGCTCGGGTTGATGCCCATGGGTGATCAGCCTTTTTTGTAGAACGGGGTCTTGACGACTTTCGCTGCGACTGGACGGCCGCGAATCTCGACGTGAAAGGTGGAGCCTTCGGCGCTCAGCGCGGTGGGCACGTAGCCGATGCCGATCGGCGTCTTCGTGCTCGGGCCCATCGTGCCGCTGGTGACCTCGCCGACCTTCTGCCCGTCTTTGAGGATCGGGTAGTGGCCGCGGGGGACGCCCGGCTCGGTGAGCTCGAAGCCGA
>JAYVRT010000180.1:0-7706 GCA_043776025.1 Archangiaceae bacterium
GCTCGAGAGCGAGAGCGAAGTGATGATGTACCTGCGCCACGAGGCGGGGCACGCGTTCAACTATGCGTTCAAGCTCTACGAGACCGAAGAGTGGCGCAAGCAGTTCGGCGACTACTGCAAGCCATACCGCGACGACTACAAGCCGATGCCGTTTTCCCGGAAGTACGTCGTCCATATCTCCGGCTGGTACGCGCAGAAGCACCCCGACGAAGACTTCGCCGAGACCTTCGCGGTCTGGCTGACCCCGGGCAGCAACTGGGAGCAGCGCTACAAGGAGTGGGGCGCGATCAAGAAGCTCCAGTACGTGCAGGCGACCGCGACCCGGCTGCACCGGCTGCCTCCGCCGGTCACCATCGACGAGCACGACGTCGACGTCGACCAGATGGAAGAGACGGTGCTCGAGCACTACCGGCTGCGCAACCTCGAGGAGAAGGTCGACGTACAGCTGGGCGAGCACCTCGACGAAGATCTCACCGCGCTGTTCGAGCGGGCCGACGCCGCGCCGACGCGGGCCGACAACCTGATCCGCGCCGAGCGGCAGTCGTTGATCGTCGCCGTCACCCAGTACTCGGGGGTCAGCCGCGCGCTGGTGCGCAGCGTGATCGACCACCTGCTCGAGCGGACCTCGGAGCTCAACCTCTCGGTGCACCGCGACAAGGCGCGCGAGTACATGACCCGCCTGACTTCGCTGGTGACGGCGCTGGCGATGAACTACCTGTACACGGATCGATTCTTCGAAGTGGACTGAGACCAGTTAAGGTCGGCGCCGATGGCGTCGACGGTCCCTCCGATGAAGATCGCAGTGCTGCACTACCAGCCATCGGGCGAGCCGATGGATCCGGTGGTGGGCCACATCGTCGAGGCGCTCAAGGAACTGGGTCACACCACGGTGACGGTCAGCGTCCACGACCGCGTCTTCGACCTGCTCAAGGCAATCGAGAAGGCCGGAGCGGACCTGGTCTTCAACGTCTGCGAGACCTTCGCCGACGACTACCGGCTGGAGGTGAACGTCGCCGCGCTGATGGAGATGGCGCGGATCAAGTTCACCGGGTCGGGCACCGCGGGGCTGCTGTTGGCGCAGGACAAGATTCTCACCAAGCAGCTGCTGGGGTACCACGAGGTGCTGACGCCGAACTTCGCCACCTTCGACGGCGAGACCTTCGAGACCAACGGGCGGATGAAGTTCCCGCTGATCGTCAAGCCGTCGCGCTCGGACGCGAGCCTCGGCATCGGCCGGCACTCGGTGGTGCCCGGCTGGGAAGAGCTGACCAAGCGGGTGCGCGAGATCCGCAAGGAGTTCGCCGACGAGGCCCTGGCCGAGGAGTTCATCGTCGGGCGCGAGGTCTACGTCGGGGTGATCGGCACCTCGACCCGGCCGGAGATCTTCCCCATCGTCGAGCTCGACTGGGGCAACTGGGCGGCCGGTCAACCGAAGGTGTCGGACCGCGAGGTGAAGTTCGGGCCCGAGTCCGAGGGGAGCCCGCGGCTGAAGATGGCCACCGACCTGTCCGCCGATCTCCAGGCCCGAATCGAACGCTCGGCGCTGCTCGCCTACCGGGCGCTGAAGATCAACGACTACGCCCGGGTCGACTTCCGCATCTCCGACGAGACCGGGGAGGCGTTCGTGCTCGAGGTGAACCCCAACCCCTACCTCGAGAAGCAGAGCGAGCTGGCGATGGCGGCGCGCGAGCGGGGACTCTCCTACACCCAGCTGATCGGCCGAATCGTCGAGTCCGCGGCGACGCGCAACGTGATGAAGGTCAAGCCGGAGAAGCCGTCGGCGGAGAAGCCCACGCCCGAAGCGCTGTCGCCGCCGCCGAAGGCCTGATCATGTGGCGGCTGCTCCTCGGCGTCGCGCTCGGGGTGCTGGTCGCCGCGCCGTTCGGGATCTCGGCGCTGGTGGTGGGCGTCAAGGCGAGCAATCCCGTGCTCGCGCTCGGCGAGCTTTCCGAGCTGCCGGGGAAGCAGCTGCCGGAGAAGACCTTCGTCCGGACGACGCTGCGCGCCGGCCGGGTGCACCTTGCGGGCTGGTATCCGGGGAAGAGCGCTGCGGTGCTGCAGGCCGAGGGTGCCGACGCCTACGCCCAGCTGCGCCCGGCCGACTTCGAGCAGCTGCAGCGCGACGGCCGGTTCGAACTGGTGGGCTACGTCACCCAGGCACCGGTCGGTACGCCGGGCGTGAAGGTGGCCGGTCCACAATTGGTCCACTGGCCCAGCGGAGTGCCGACCTGGAGCGAGGCGGGGTTGAGCCTGGCGGTAGCGCTCGGAGTGGCGGTGGGCGCGGCGTGGCTGATCAACGGGTGGCGCAAGCGCCGGCCCGCGAAGCCGCGGCCCTGAAGCGGCACCCGGTTTGCTTTGCCGTCAAGCAAGGTGAGCGAGCGAGGGTCGAAGTCCACGGAAGAGGCGTCTGGCGAGTCGGCGGGCCGCGGTCGAAGCGGATCTGGGGTGGCGCGGTTGCCTCGGCGCTCTGCGTGTTGGCGCTTGGGGTCCGCTGCCTCTGGCTCGGGCGGCCGGCGCTGCTGTTCCTCGCCTGGAACCTCGCGCTCGCCTGGGCTCCGCTGATCTTCAACGGGCTCGCCGCCCTGCTCCGCCTGAGCGCCCGCCGCTGGCTCGGAGCGACCGCGGCGCTGGTCGACTTCGCCTGGCTGATGTTTCTGCCCAACGCGCCGTACCTGGTGACCGACCTGATTCACCTCACCGGCCAATCGCTGTCGGGTCGCGCCTCGGTGCCGCTGTGGTTCGACCTGCTGCTCTTCTTGAGCTTCGCCGCGACCGGCTGCTGGCTCGGCCTGGTCTCGTTGGAGACGATGACGGCGCGCGTGTCCCACCGCCTCGGGAATGCAGTGGCCTGGCTCTTCGCCGGCTGCGTCTGTCTGCTGTGCGGCTACGGCGTCTTCCTCGGGCGGTTCTGGCGGCTCAACTCCTGGGATTTGATCGAGCGCCCCACGCGGCTGTTCCGGCTGGCAATCGAGCCGTTGCTCGACCCGATCGGCCACAAAGGCGCGGTCGCCTTCACCGCCACCTTCGCCGCCTTCTTTGGGCTGCAATGGGCGCTGCTCCACCTGGCTACCTCGAAGCGGCCAGGTTGAAGACCCGCGCCGCGTTGCCGCCGAGGAACAGCGCCAGCGCCTCGTCCGGCAGCTGGAGCGCGTCGAGCTCAGCGGGGCATTCAGCGGGAGAGATCATCGGAAAGTTGGAGCCGAAGAGGACCTTCTTCTTCCCGTGGGCGCGCAGGTAATCGACGAGCTCGCGCGGGTAACGGCTGGGCTTGTAAGCCGAGGTGTCGATGTCGACGTTGGGGTACTTGGTCGCGAGCGCGATCATCTCCGGGGTCCACGGGTAGCCGATGTGGCCGGCGACGATGGTCAGCTCGGGGAAGTCCAGGGCCACCTCGTCGAGGTACGGAATCGGCCGCCCCGGCTCAGAGGGACGCAGCGGCCCGGTGTGACCGACCTGGAGGCAGAAAGGGATCTTCAGCTCGATGCACTCGGCGTACAGCGGGTAGTAGTGGCGATCGTTGGGCGGAAGGTTCCACAGCCAGGGGAGGATCCTCAGCCCCTTCAGCCCCAGCTGGCGGACGCAGCGGCGCAGCTCGCGCACCGCCTCCATCGGCTTGAGCAGGTCCACCGAAGCGATGCCGGTGAGCCGATCAGGGTGCGCCTTCACCAGCGCGGCGACCTCGTCGTTCGACAGCAGCGGGCCCTCGGGAGCCCACCACGCGCTGACGATGCCGTGATCGACCTTCGCCGCGTCGAGCGCGCCGAGGGTGAAGTCGGGCGGGTACACCTCGGGGAGCGCGTCGGCGTCGACGCCTCTCCACCGCAGCAGCGAGGCAAACACCGGGTGGCGAAAGAACGCGGCGTTCGGGTGCTGAATCCACGCGTCGACGATCATCGGCGCTTCGTAGCGCGGTCGGCCTACGGAGTCTCGGCAGGAGGGGGCGCCGGCGCGAGCGGCAGCAGATCGCCTACCATGTTGAACGCCAGCGCCACGTACGGCAACGCCTGCGAGGTCTCCGCTCCGGTGCGGTAGGGGTGCTTGATGTACCAGTTCAGCACCAGGGCGACGGTCGGCTGGTTGATGCGGGCGCCGTCGTGGTCGAAGAAGCGGAACGCGAGGAATGGGCCGAGCCGATGGGTCGAGTTGTCCACCCTGCCCCCGGCAGTCAGGTTCTCAGGGCCGTAGAACGGCACCCCGACGCTGTCGCGCAGGCCGGCGAGGAGCCCGAACTTCGTTTGGTAGAGCAGGTCGAGATCGTTGAGCAGGCTCACCCGGCCGTTGGGCATCAGCAGATCCGAGAACTGATCATAAAGGGTGGTGTCGCCGTCGCGCAGGCGGAAGTCGGGACGGAACAGGCGCAGCTGGTTGCGCAGGATGATCGGCCCGAAGCGCAGGTTGAGGTTGGCCCCGGCGGTGAACATCGTGCCCCCCCGCACCGAGGGGCGCAGCGGATCGGCCGCGGCGAGATCCCCCCGCGCCTTGATGCCCCGGTCGGAGAAGTCGGAGCCCGAACCGGGAAAAGACTGGAAGAGGTTGAAGGTGCCGAAGTACTGCATCCACTCGTAGGTCGCCCAGAAGCCGAGCACCGTCGCCGGCTGCACCTCGGCGTAGAGGCCGATGCGGGCAAAGGCGGGAGACGCGCCCGCGGCGACGCCGACGCCGACGAAGTTGTCGCGCAAGGCCACCGCCTCGCTCTCGTAGAGCCGCAGCCGATAGGCGAAGCGCCCCTCGTAGAGCAACCCCAGCGGGTTGACCCGGAGCGCCAGCGTGTTGCGGTGAACGACCCGGTGCTTCGGCGGGCCCCGGTTGCTCAGCAGCTGCGCCGCCGCCGGGGCGGAGCACAGCACCAGGGCAAGGGTCCCAACCGCGAGGAGACGAGTCGTCATCCCGGCACGCTGAGCAATCGCCGCGCCAGCGGGTCCTCGCGGGCACAGCGGCCTTCGGCGTGCGGCTTCGGGCACGGCTGTGCCAAGCGGGGCGCACCCGCGGCCGGTCAGCGCCACCCCTGGAAGTTGATGCTCTGGTTCACGCAGTCGAGGCACGAGCCGCTGTAGGTCATCGTGAAGGTCCCGACGAAGGTGTTGGGGCCGGTGACCGTGGCCTTGAGGTCGTACTGTTCGGTGCAGCCCCCGGCGTAGACGACCCCCGCGTCGATCGCGCCGGCAGGGCAGCTGAACAGCGGCCCCTTCAGCGGCCGGGTCGCGCCCGGCGACCACGTCGGCTGCGGCTGGAGCGTGCTGAGCGCAGCGTTGGAGACGACGAACTGCGTGATGTCGATGTTCACCAGCCCCAGCGCGCAGGTGTAGGTCAGCGGCCCGCCGTCGACGTTCCACGCCCCCGCCGTGGTGCAGCCGCCCGCGTCGCAGACGTCGTTCGCCGGGCCGTTGCAGTCTTCGTCGATGCCGTTGCCGCAAACCTCGGCGGTCGGGATCCGCTGACCGGGGCAGGCCGGGCCCCAGACCCCTGCCGAGCAGGCCTCGACGCCATCGGCGCAGCGACCGACGCCCCGGGTCCCGGCCGGGCCGGTGTAGCAGGCGCGGCTGAGGCCTTCGTCGACCACACCGTTGCAGTTGTCGTCGACGTTGTTGCAGGTCTCGGGCGTCACGGTTGTCGGGGAGCAGGCGCTGAAGGTCCCGGCGCCACCGGCGATGCAGCTGCGCGTGCCGGGGCAGCCGAAGACGACACAGGTCTCAACGATTCCCTCGTCAACCACGCCGTTGCAGTTGTCATCGACGCCGTTGCAGGTCTCGGCGGTCGAGTTCAACGGGAGGCAGGCGGAGTACTGGCCACCATCGAACGTGCCCGCGTCGGCGATGCAGACCCGCACCCCGGCGCAGCTGTTGATCGTGCAGGCCTCGATGATCCCCTCGTCGGTGACACCGTTGCAGTTGTCGTCGCGTCCGTTGCAGGTCTCTCCGGCGGGCCGGACCCCGCCGTCGCAGCCGCTCCAGAGGGCGTTGACGCAGGTGCGCACGCCCGGGGTGCAGACCCCGAGCGCCGCTCCGCACGCCTCGACGGCGCCGGCGTCGCAGTCCGAGAGGTTGAACTCGTCGTTGTCCGAGGGGCTGCTGCAGCCCACGTCGTCCGGGAAGTCGACGAGCCCGTCGTTGTCGTTGTCGATTCCATCGGAGCAGGCGGGAGGGGGCCCGGCGTCGAAGCCGCTGTCGACGGGGCCGGCGTCCGGCGAGCCGCTGTCGGCCGGCCCCGCGTCCGGCGAGCCGGCATCCTCCGGGGCGCCGGCGTCGAGGACCGGGACGAGCTTCGTCCCTCCGCAGTCGCACCCGACCCGGTATTGCAGCAGCAAGGCTGCGGCCAGCACAGTTAGAGATCTCACCCCGCACCCAGTCTAAGGCCTGGGCGCGGTCCGCGGCTCGGCGCGCCCAAAGAAAACGCTTCCTTCAGTTGCGCCTTCTTGCTTCTTTGCCCGCATGGCTCGCCTCGGCATCGATCTCGGCACGACTCGGACGGTCGTCGCGATCGCCGATCGCGGCAACTACCCGGTGGTCACCTTCAGCCAGCCCAACGGTGACGCGCTTGATCACTACCCGACGGTCACCGCGGAGGTCGGCGGCGTTCTGGTCCACGGCCCGCGCGCGGTCGCCGCTGCCAACGAGGGCGCCCCTTCGCTGTGTGCGTGGAAGCGCCTCTTCGCCGATCACGGGGCAGCGCACCGGGTGAAGATCGGCGCGGTCGAGTTGACCCTCGCCGACCTCGCGACCGGGTTCCTCTCGTCGCTGCGCGGCGACCTCCTCGAGGCGTCGAACTTCCCGAAGAAGAAGAAGGGGCCGCTGGAGGCGGTGATCTCCGTCCCCGCGAACGCTCACTCGAGCCAGCGCTTCCTCACGCTCGACGCGTTTCGCCGCGCGGGGTTCGAGGTCCGGGGGATGCTCAACGAGCCGAGCGCCGCCGGCCTGGAGTACGCGCACCGGCACGCCGACACCATCAGCGCCCAGCGCGAGCACGTGGCGATCTACGACCTCGGAGGGGGAACCTTCGACGCCGCGCTGGTGCTGATCGCCGCGGGGCGGCACGACGTCGTCTCCACCTCGGGTGTCGCCCGGCTGGGGGGCGCCGACTTCGACGCTGCGCTGCTCGACCTGGCGCTCGCGGCCGCTGGCGTCACCCGGGCGCTCACGCCGATCGAGCGCGCGGCGTTGCTCGAGGAGTGCCGGCTCGCCAAGGAGGCGGTGACCCCGAACTCGCGTCGCCTCGGGGTGGACCTCGCCGCGCTCGGCCCCGACGCGGAGGGGGTGACGGTGCCGGTCGCTGACTACTACGAGCAGGTGCGGCCGCTGGTCGACCGTTCGCTCGAGGCGCTCGACCCGGTGCTCCGCGCCGACACCGCCGACGCGCACGGCGCGGGCGTGACCGATGCCGAGCTCGCCGGCATCTACCTCGTCGGCGGCGCCAGCGGCCTGCCCCTGGTGCCCCGCGTGCTTCGCGAGCGCTTCGGCCGCCGTGTTCACCGCTCGCCCTACCCCTCGGCCGCGACCGCAATCGGCCTGGCGATCGCCGCCGAGGAGAACGCCGCGGTGGAGGTGCACGAGCAGTTCACCCGCCACCTCGGCGTCTTCCGTGAGGGCGACGGCGGCAGCGAAGTCTCCTTCGACCGGATCTTCGAGAAGGGCACCCCGATGCCCGCGGGAGCCGGCCAGCCACTGACCGCGGTGCGCGTCTACCGCGCGGCCCACGACCTGGGTCACTTC
>JAYVRT010000181.1:0-7694 GCA_043776025.1 Archangiaceae bacterium
CGACGCTCTACGCCGCGTGCATCCTCGGGATCTTCGCCGCCGCCAGCAACAGCGCCAACCTCGGCGCCGGGTTCGACACCGTGCTCATCGCTCCGGCGATCGGCGCGGGCGCCCTGGCGATCGCCAGCTTGAAGTTCAACCCCAGCACCGAGCAGATCGTGCGCGCCAACATCTTCGGCGGCGGTGTCGGCCTCGCGGTGCTCCTGCTGTCGGCGCTGGTCGTGCCCCAGCACTTCAACAGCCCCATCCCCTACGCGCTGGCCGGGCTGACCGCCGCCGGCGCCCAGACGATCGTCAGCATCCTCTGGGTGGACACGATCGCCTCCCCCGCGTCTCCCGTCGTCCCCGGGACGACCCCCAACGCGCCGTCGGGCCTGTCGACCCTCTACCGTGACCCGGAGAACCACAAGCCGTACAGTCGAGTCTGGTGGTGAACCCGAAGCGAAAAAAGAAGCCGGAGGTCGGGAATAAGCCAGCGCGGCCACTGCTCTACAAAGTGGTCGAGCTGTCGACGGTCGACGAGTCGGCCCTGGAGCGGACGGTGAACGAGTGGGTTCCGCACGGTTGGAAGTTCGACGGCGTCCAGTTCGCGATGCGGGAGTCGTCGAAGCGCCCGTCGATGGCCTTCGTCTTCTTCACCCGCGAGGGCGGGGCGCTCGCCGCGCACGCCGACGACGAAGTGACCGTCAGCGAGCGGGCCCGGTCGGCCGACGCCGCCCAGCTGAAGCTGCGCCGCCTCGCCGATGACGGGGCCCAGCAGCCTCCCGCGGTGAGCGCGTGGGAAAGGCTGGCCCAGCTGGCCGGGGAGGATGAGTCGTGAGCACCCTGCGCAAGTCGCTGCGGGTGGTGGGGGAAGAAGAGGGCTCTCCCTACCCGAAGGCGTCGCTGTTCCTCCGCGGCGGGGCGCGCGGGTTGGATCTCGCCATCGCCTGGGTGCTCTTCAAGTCCACGGGGCCCGCGGGCGTGGTCGTCGCGCTGCTCTACCTGCTGTTCGCCGACGGGATGCTCCAGGGCCAGAGCCTGGGCAAGAAGTTGTTCGGGGTGAAGGTCGTCTACCTTCCGACGCGCCAGGGAGCCCGGCACCGGGACAGCGTGCTGCGCAACTCGCCCTTCGGCCTGGTGATCATCCTCGGGATGATGCCCGAACTCGGCCTGCGCGCCTTCATCGCCGGCTGCCTCGTCGTCGGGGCGATCGAGGTGGTGAAGGTCTGGCGCGATCCGCTTGGGCTACGGCTCGGCGATCTCTGGGCCAACACCCAGGTGACCGACGGAAAGGTCACTTCGGGAGAGGGAATCCTCGCCACGCCTCAGGGCGCAGAGCGCGCCGCCGGCCGGGTGATGCTGGAGCGGCCCAAACCGTAGCGGCGCTCCTTCCCGGCGATGACGAAACGTTCGGCGCTGGTAGGAGCGGCACTCCTCGGGGCCCTGGCGATCGGCGGGCTCTGGTTTGTCTTCAGACAGCCGCCGCCGCCGCCGATCGAGGGCCCCGCGCCGAGCCGACGGCATCACCCGGCTTCCGTGGGCCCAGGCTCCATCGAGGCCTCGGAGTCGCAACCCACCGGCGCTGCGGACGCAGGCTCCTGGCTGAGGGTCGTGCGCGCCGACACCCGGCAGCCGATCGCCGGCGCGCGGCTCCAGCTGTCGTGCGAGCTGCCCGGCGGGTCTGAGCTGTTCACCGACGACGGCGGCTACGCGCGGTTCGGCGGCAGGCTCAGCGCCGACTGCACCGCGGCCGCGACGGCGCCATACTTCGAGTTCGAGCAGGCGCCGGCGCTGCCGCAGGGAGAGATCGCGCTCAGCCGGATCGCGCCGTGGAGGGGCAGGGTGCTGCTCCCCAGCGGCGAGCCCGCGGCGGGGGCCCTCGTCACCCAGCCCGAGGCCGAGGGCGTGCAGGCGCGCACCGGGCTCGACGGCCGCTTCGTCCTCGAGGTCGCCAACTCGCTGATGTTGGTCGCCGAGCGCGACGGGCTGTTCGGCACCCAGCTGCTCCCGGTGGTGGCCGGCGAGGAGATCGAGATCGTCCTTCAGACTCCGGTGGCGTTGTCCGGCGTCGTCCGGCGGAGCAACCAGGAGCCGCTCGCCGGCGTCGAGGTAGATCTGCGGGTGAGGGCGCTGCACCGCCACGTCACCACCGGCGCCGACGGCCAGTGGGCGATGCCTCTGCCCGGCCCCTCCAGCCGGCTCACCCTGTCGAAGCCCGGCTTCGTCACCGTGGTCGATCCTCCCCGGACGCACGAGGTGATCCTCTACCGCCCCGCGGTGCTTCGGGGCCGCCTGGTGACGGTGACGCGCGCGCCGGTGCCCGGGGCGACGGTGAGCTGCGAGGGCGCGGCGGAAACGAGCACCGGGCCCGACGGGCGCTTCTCGTTCACCGGCCTGAGCGGCGCGACGGTCGAGCTCGAGGCCGAGCTGGGCGAGGCAACCGCGGAGAAGACGGTGCCGCTGATCGAAGACGGCGTCGCCGACGTCGAGCTGGTCCTGCCGCCGCCGCTCTTCGCGGTGCCAGTGGTGGCGGTCGACGAGCAGGGTCGCCCGTTGCGGCTCCCCTGGGGGGTGGTCGCGACGCCCGAGGGCGACCTGGGGTGGGACAGCCGTGGCAACGCGAACGTGCCGCTGAGGTTGGCGCCCGGCCGCTTTCACCTCGTCGCCACCGTTCCGGGCAGGGCGTTCTGGGGCGAGCAGGCGCTCGTCCTCGACGGCCCGCCGCCCCAGCCGGTGCGGATCACCCTCCGCCCAGGCGACGCGGGGGCCGACGAGCCGCCGCCCAACACCCACCCGCTGAGGGTTCGGGTCCGCGACGGGTCGGGCGCGCCGGTCGCGATGGCGCAGATCGAGTGTGAAGGCTGGCGCAGCGAGGGGGTGAGCGGCGCCGACGGCGTCTTCGACTGCCGCGTCTCCGACGTGCCCGAGGGGCTGATCCAGGTGACCCCCCGCGTCGCAGAGATCTCGGCGGTGGCGCGCGTGACCGGGAAGCAGACCGAGGTCGAGCTGACGCTGAAGAAGGGGCGGCGGCTCCACGGGCGGATCGTCGGCGCGAGCGGGCCGGGGCCGTTCTCAGTGACGATCAACTCCGCGGTGGAGATGAAGACCGTGCAATGCACCGGCGCCGAGTTCACCCTCGAAGAGCGGCCCGACGTGCGGGCGATCTTCTGCGCCGTGAGCAAGACCGACAGCAATGATCAGCAGCTGCTCGGCTGCACCGTCGTCGACGGTGAGGCGGAGGTCACCATCCCCGCGGGCGCGCCGGGCTCGGTGCGGGTGCGGCTGCTCGACGAGAAGGGCCTGCCGCTCGAGGCGCCGATCGTCTACCTCGACCGCGTCGGCGATCGCCCCTTCGCCTCCCAGGGCGTGCTCACCTTCAGCGCCACCTGCGGCACCCACGTGCTGATCGTCAACGCCCGCGGCACCAGCGCCCGCGCCGAGCGGATCGTCACCGTCCGTCCCAACGAGACGACCGACCTGGGCACGGTGCGGATCGAATGACGGGTGAGGCCGCCGTGTGGGCATCGCCCGCAGCGTGCATCGCGACCGGGTCTTGGCCGACCGGCCCGAGCCGCGGTGGCCCAAAGTCCGGCGCAGAGGCCAGACTTCGGGTGCCTCAGGCCACCGACATCCTCCACACGGCCTGCCGTGTCCCGTTGGTGTGCCCATGAGGTGGCTGGTATGACCAACCTCGATGTTCCGAGTATCGTCCGGCAGTGGTTTTCTGAGTGGAACCCACGATGGACAGCGCGTTCGACAAGGGCGGACCTGAAGCTTCCCAGGGAGCCAGGGTTGAACAAGGCTGTGGCCACCCTTGAAGCGCCAACACACGTGGCGAGTGTGACAGCCTGGGGAACCGGCACGCTCGAATTCATAGTGCTTGAGCTATCAACGCAGAGCGAAGTGATCATGTGGGACAAGGCGTTCGCCACGGCCGACGAGCTACGTCATCTACTCGATGCGTGTGCTGATTCGTTCACCGGGATCGTCAGTCTACGCTGATGGGCACCGACGCGCGGTACGGCTACGACGACTGGGGAAACCTCCGAAGTCGCAGTCGCGTGTCGGGCCCGGCCTCGTTCCCGGACACGCAATGGGACTACTCGGTTCCAGGGGACACCAGGACACCGCACGCACCCAAGCGGCTCAGCACAGGGGGGGCTGTCGAAAGCTATGCGTACGACGCGGCTGGCCACGTCACCACGGGACGCGGCAACACGTTCACCTGAACGCCCTTTGGCCTTCCGTCGCGGGTGGAGAACAACGCGGGACGCGAGGACCTGCGGTACGACGCCTTCGGGAGTCGGGTGGTGAGGACGGTGACGCCGTTTTGGGGGCCCACCCAGCGCACGCTGACGGTCGGCGGGCTCTTCGAGGCGCGAACGACGTCGGGGAGCCGGACGCCGGAGTACACCTTCAACGTCTACGGCAACGACGGGGTGGTCGCGCAGGTGAAGAGGACGGCCAACCCGGCGACGGAGGAGGTGCACTTCATCCACCCGGACCACCTGGGCAACCCCGACGCCGTCACCCGCGAGACGACGAGCGCGGAGGGGGTGGTGACAGGCGAGCTGCTCGAGCGAGGCAAGTACGAGCCGTTCGGCGAGCGGCGGTACCCGTGGGCGCTGGCGCACCCCATCCCGAAGGGGCACGCGCCGACGGCGAGCTACGGCTTCACGGGGCACGAGCCGGAGGACAACTTCGGGCTCATCAACATGCGCGGACGCCTCTACGACTCGAAGGCGGCGCACTTCGTGAGCCCGGACCCGCTGGGCGGGGCCCAAGCTCCGAGGCTCAACCGGTACAGCTACGTCCACAACTTGGCGCAGCGGGGCGCTGAAACCAGGAGCGGCACCGAAGCTCAGGCGTACTGGACCGCGACCATCGTGCTCAATGTTGCGGCGGTGGTGCTGGCTGGAAGCGATCACCGGGAAGCGCGGGATTTCGATCGCGGCCGGGGCGGCTGTTCTCGTCCGCCCCAGCGGCGAAGAGGGCCAGTTCTCTTGATCGCGTGCTCGCGCTTTTGGATGATCGCGTCCACTGCCGGACCACTGCCTCAGCCGATGAACCTCCAGACCCGCCGCCGTGCGGATCGAATGACGGTTGAGGTATGAGGGCAGCCTATGCGCATCGCGCTGACCCACAACCTCCGGCTCACCGACGCCGAGGAAGAAGCCGAGTTCGACTCCGAAGAGACCGTCTCCGCGCTCGCCGCCGCGATCGAACGGCTCGGCCACCGCCTCGAGCGCTTCGAGGTCTCCGGCCCGGCGTCGCGCACCGTCGCCCGGCTCGAGGCCTACTCGCCGGATCTGATCTTCAACACCGCCGAGGGCCGCCGCGGCCGCTTCCGCGAGGCCTTCTACCCCGCGCTCTTCGACGAGCTCGGCTTCCCGTACACCGGCTCCGACGCCTACGCGCTCGCGATCACCCTCGACAAGCAGCTGACCAAGCTGCTGCTGCGCGAGCACGACATCCGCACCCCCGGCTGGCAGTTCATCGAGAAGGCCGACGATCTCCACCCCGACAACCTTCACTTCCCGGTGATCGTGAAGCCCAACTTCGAGGGCAGCAGCAAAGGCATCACCCAGGACTCGATCGCCGAGGACGTCACCTCGCTCAAGGCGAAGGTCGCCGCCGCGCTCGAGAAGTACCCGGCGGGCGTGCTCGTCGAGGAGTACATCGTCGGCCGCGATCTCACCGTGCCGTTCCTCCAGATGGTGGACAACGACTTCGGCGGCGTCCTCTCTCCCGTCGAGTACGTCATCGACCCCAGCCACCCGCCCCGCCAGTGGCAGATCTACGACTACGAGCTGAAGACCCGCTTCGACAAGGCGGTCACCGTCCGCGCTCCGGCGAAGATCACCGAGGAGATGAGCGATCGCGTCCGGAAGCAGGCGCAGAAGATCTTCGGGATCCTCGACTGCCGCGACCTGGGCCGCATCGACTTCCGGCTCTCCGACGCCGGGGTGCCGTACTTCCTCGAGATCAACGCGCTCCCCTCGCTCGAGCCGGGCGCGGGCATCTACGCCGCTGGCGAGCTCGAGGGCCTTCACTTCGACGCAGTGATCGACGCGATCATCAACTCGGCGGCGAAGCGCCACAAGATCAAGGACTCCACCCGCAGCAAGGGCAAGCCGACACGCAAGGGCCCGCTCAAGGTCGGTTTCACCTTCAACGTCAAACGGATCAAGCCGACCTTCGACGCCTCGGAGGACTCGCAGGCCGAGTACGACTCGCCGAGCACGCTCCAGGCGATCCGCGAGTCGATCTCTTCCTGGGGCCACGAGGTCGTCGATCTCGAGGCCACCCCCGAACTGCCCGCGGTGCTCGCCAGCAGCCCGGTCGACATCGTCTTCAACATCGCCGAAGGCTTCCGCGGCCGGAACCGCGAGAGCCAGGTGCCGGCGCTGCTCGAGCTGCTCGACATCCCCTACACCGGCAGCGACCCGGCGACGCTCGCGCTCGCGCTCGACAAGGCGCTGGCGAAGAAGGTGGTCCGCCAGGCGGGGATCCACACCCCCAACTTCCAGCTGATGACCACCGGCCGTGAACGGCTCGACAAGCAGTTCGAGGTCTGGCCGCTGATGGTCAAGCCGGTCGCCGAGGGCAGCAGCAAGGGCGTGCTGAAGAAGAGCGTCTGCTTCAACGAGGCCGAGCTGCGCGAGATGGTCAAGGAGATGGTCGGCCGCTACCAGCAGCCGGCGCTGATCGAGGAGTTCGTCGGCGGCCGCGAGTTCACCGTCGGGCTGCTGGGCGAGCGCCGCCCGAAGGTGCTCCCGCCAATGGAGATCATCTTCCTCGACAAGAGCGACAAGACGCCGATCTACCGGTTCGAGGACAAGCTCGAGAGCAACGACCGAATCCGCTACGACGTGCCGGCCAAGCTCGACCCGGGCCAGCTCGATCGCCTCAAGTCCGCGGCCCGCGGCGCGTTCATGGCGCTGGGCTGCCGCGACGTCGCGCGCATCGACTTCCGGATGGACGAGAAGGGCCGCTTCACCTTCCTCGAGTGCAACCCGCTGCCGGGCCTCACCCCTGCCTGGTCCGACCTGGTGCTGATCTCTCAAGGCGCCGGCATGGACTACCGGACCCTGATTGGAGAGATCCTTTCCGGCGCGATCCGCCGTTACAAGGAGCGCGAGGCGCGGCGGGCCAACCACGAGAAGGAGAACCCCGCGGGCGCGACCGCCAACGGGGCGCCCGAGCTGCCTGCGCCGACGCCGTCGGGAGCCCCGGCCGAGCACCGATGACGCCTCCCGTTGCGCCCGAAGCCCGGGTCCGCGCGCGCGAGCTCGGGCTGCCGCTGGGCCGCTTTCGCCCCGGGAAGTTCAACGCGATCACCGACGTCGAGGGCGTGCTCGTCGGGCACAGCACGATCATCTCCGGCGAGGGCAAGCTCCACCCCGGCAAGGGGCCGGTGCGCACCGGCGTCACCGCGATCCTCCCCAACGACCGCAACATCTTCATGGATCGCCTGGCCGGCGGCGCCTTCGTGCTCAACGGCGCGGGCGAGGTCAGCGGCCTGACCCAGGTGGTGGAGTGGGGGCTGATCGAGACCCCGATTCTGCTGACCAACACGATGTCGGTGGGCGCGGTCTCCGACGCGGTCGCCCGGTACATGGTGGAGAAGCACCCGGGCATCGGCGACGAGCACGACGTGATCATCCCGATCGTCGGCGAGTGCGACGACAGCTGGCTCAACGACATCAGCG
>JAYVRT010000182.1:0-2353 GCA_043776025.1 Archangiaceae bacterium
GACGACTGCAGCAAGGCCGGAGACAGCTTCTGCGTTTCGGGCGCCTGCTACCCCAGCCTCGGCCAGTGCCAGGGTCCGGTGCCGCAGACGGCGAACTGACCGAACGGCGGTTAGCTTGTCTGTTTCATGGGCAAGCTGTTCCGCTACGTCGCGCTGGGGGACTCCACCGGGGTCGGCGTCGGCGCGGCAGTCGGAGGAGGCTACCCGGAGCGGCTCTACCAGCGGATGAAGTCGCTGGGCTGGCCGGCCGGGATCCTGAACCTCGCGCAGAGCGGAGCGGTCAGCGCGGACCTGGTCCAGCAGCAACTGGGGCGTGCAGCGTCGCTCGCGCCCCACCTGGTGACGGTCGGCATCGGCGGCAACGATCTGTGGCGGCTGGTTCCCGAGGCCACCTTCGAGCGGAACCTGAAGGCGATCGCGGACGCGCTGGAGCAGACCTCGGCGCAGATCGTGGTCAGCAACCTGATCGACCTCGGCCACGCGCCCGTTGCGAAGGACGCGATCGCCGCGTTCAACATTCCCCGCGGCCTCGTCTCGTCGCGTGTGGCGTCGCTCAACGCGCTGTTGAACGCCCTCGCCGGCCGGCCGAGGGTGACCGTGATCGATCTCCACTCGTTGGGCGAGCGCGAGCTGTCCGATCACCCAGAGTTCTTCGCCTCCGATGGGTTTCATCCCTCGGGCGCAGGCTACGAGCGTTGGTCGCAGTTGCTCTGGCCGGCGGTCGACGCGGCGTACACCGCCTGGCGAACTGCCTAGGGTGTCTTCGGGAGGAAGAAGCAGTCGACGTACGGCTTCTGAGCGGCCGTGTTCAGGTGGAACTGCTTGTCCCCGAAGGCGCCCGAGACGAAGTCTTTCTCTTTGACCCAGTCGGTTCTTCCGCCGTCGGGATCCGAGACGAGGAACTCGCGACCGGCGGGGGTCGAACGGACCGCGGTGAGCAGCATCCAATGGCCCGGTTCGCTGACGCCGAACGGAACGTCGGCGCCCCGCTTGAGCGCCTTCTCGACGGCGTCGAGGTGCTTCTTCGACTGGCCGCGCCCAAAGCCGTCCGCGGGCTGCGTCTGCTGGTAGTGAAGCCCGGTGAGCGCCGAGGCGTACTTCTCCAGCGCCCGTTGGAACTGCGGCGTCCCGAGGCCCTCGTCGCGCGCCGGAAGCACCGCGGTCTTCAGTTGGCTCAGCTCGCCGTCGGAAGGAAAGCCGTCGTAGCGCTGCCGCAGCGTCTCGAGGGCGGTCTTCGCGCGCGCGTCGAGCGGACCACGGGCGGTGGCGTACTGGACGAGCGCGTCGCGCTGACCCGGGGTGATCTCATTCGACAGCACCAGCCGGCCCAGGCCGTTCTTCATCCGCGACGCGAGCTGGGCCTCGAGCCGGGGGATTCCCACTCCGCCGAACTCTTCGAGCACCGAGCGCTGAAAGTCCGCCGTCGCGTCGTGCGCCGAGATGCTTGCCCGGCCGCGCTGGTTGAGCGCGAAGGCGAGCACCGGGTCGGCTTCGGCCATCACCATCTGCAGCACCGTCGGCCCGCAAGTGGAGCTGAAGCGCTGAAGGAGCCCGTCGTTGTCCCCCGCGGTGTCCGGCGCGGCCGCGCGGATGGTGCCTTGGCGATCCCACAGTGTCTGGGCGTCGAAGTTCGAGGTGTTCCGCGTCGAGTCGAGGTCCAACACCGTCGCTCGCTCACGCAGCGTCGCGGAGTCGAGGCCCTTCATTGCCTCGGCGAAAGAACCCAGCGTCGCAAGGGCGCGCTGAGAATCGGGCCCAGAGCCGAGCTTGTCGGCGCGCGCTGCCGCGGCGCGCAGCAGGAGCGCCGAGGCGACTGGAGCTCCCTCGCCCTTGAAGCCGCTGGCGAGGGAGAGGATCCGCGCGGAGACCGGCTTGGGAGCGGCCGCGAGCGCGCTGCGCAGCCGGGCGGCCTCCTGGGAAGTGAGCAGCGGCTCGGTTCCTTCGGCGCCGTTGCCGCGGGGCAGCCGGGTTGCGGTGGCGAGCAATGCGTCGAGCGCCGGAGCGGCGACAGGCGGCGCCAGGGACGCGGGTCGGGGACGGGCAGGCTCTGCGACGATTCGACGGGGCATCGGGGAAGGCAGCCTAGCAGGGGAACGCACCGCTCACCGGCGCCGCGACGCCAGCCTCCGCAGGCGGGTCATCAAGACGAACGCCACTCTCCGGTAGAAGCGGCGGAGGTAGGCCGCCTGCACCAGCACCCCCGCGGCGATGGCGATCGCGCGTACCGGCTCGCTGCGGCGGTAGAGCCGCTCGACGTCGAAGGCGACGTTCGGGTCGGCGGTGTGGATGTCCTTGAAGAAGATGTCGAAGGCGAGGGTGACGCCGAGCTCGTTGGCGATCAGCGCGCAGGCGA
>JAYVRT010000183.1:0-7665 GCA_043776025.1 Archangiaceae bacterium
GGTGATCATCGGCAACGTGATTCGCCGCGTGAACGTCGAGGCGACCGCAGCACGCGAACGGAAGCTGCCGCAGATGAGCTTCCCCGCAGCGCTGGGCTCGCTGTTTCTCAAGCAGCGCCACTCGGTGGTCGTCGCGGGCACGCACGGCAAGACGACGACGTCTTCGATGATGGGGCACGTGCTCGCGTCGGCCGGGAAGGATCCGACGTTTCTCGTCGGCGGCGTCACCGTCAATTACGCGGGCAACTACCGGCTCGGGAAGGGGCCGCACTTCGTCGTCGAGGGCGACGAGTACGACACCGCCTACTTCGACAAGGGCCCCAAGTTCCTCCACTACCAGCCGCGCACGGTGATCCTCACCAGCGTCGAGTTCGATCACGCCGACATCTACCGGGACCTGGCGCACTACGAGTCGAGCTTCGAGAAGCTGATCGCGATCATCCCCGCGGAAGGGCTCCTCGCGATCAGCACCGCCTACCCGAACGCGCTGGGGTTGGCGAAGGCCTGCAAGGCGCCGGTCGTCACCTACCGGGGCCTCGAGGGCGCCACCGCCGACTACGCGCCGCGCGGCCTGCGCTTCGGGGCCGAGGGCGCGCGCTTCACCGTGCTCGAGCGCGGAGCCGCGGTGGGCGAGGTCCTGCTTCCGATGGGCGGCGCCCACAACGTCGAGAACGCGCTCGGGGTGTTCGCCGCGGCGCGGGGCCTGGGGTTGTCGGCGGCGGAGATTGCCCACGGCCTGGCGAGCTTCACCGGGGTCAAGCGCCGCCAGGAGGTGCGCGCCGAGAAGCGGGGCATCCTGGTGATCGACGACTTCGCCCACCACCCGACGGCAGTGCGGGAGACGATCGCCGCGGTCAAAGGCCGCCACCCCGGCCGCAAGCTGTGGGCGATCTTCGAGCCGCGCAGCAACACCAGCCGGCGCAACATCCACCAGGAAGACTACGCCCACGCGTTCGTCGGGGCGGATCGCGCCAGCATCAAGATCGCCGACCCCCACGACAAGATCCCGGCCGGAGAAGGGCTCGACGTGCCCCGCCTTGCGTCGGCGCTCACCGCCCAGTCGATACCCGCCGTCGCGGCTGCCTCGGTGGACGCGCTGCTCGAGGAGGTCCTCCGGGACGCCCGCGCGGGCGACGTGCTGCTGGTGATGAGCAACGGCAGCTTCGGTGGTTTCCTCGACAAGCTGCTTGCGCGCCTCTGAGCCTGGGACCAACCTCAACCGTCGCCCCATGCGCCTCTTTCCACTCGCCGCCTTGCTCTTCCTGAGTGCCTGCCTGAAGCAGGACCCTCCGCCGCTGCTGACCGGCAGCGCCACCCAGGCCGATCGACCCGGCCTGAAGCAGATGGTCCTCAAGCGCCAGGCCGACGGCAAGGACTGGCGGTTGGCGGACGACGCCGGAAGCGTGGTGCTGCTGGACGTCTGGGCCACCTGGTGCGAACCGTGCCGGGACTCGCTGCCGATGTACCAGGACCTGATGAAGCAGTACGGCGCCAAGGGCCTGAAGGTCTACGGGATCAACGTCGACGCCGACCCGAAGGTGGTGCCGGCGTTCTTGAAGGAGCTGAAGCTTCAGGTGCCGGTTTTGCTCGACCCCGGCGCCGACATCGCGGAGAAGGCCCTTCAAGTGAAGGTCATGCCCACCGCGTTTCTGATCGATCGAAGAGGCAACTTGCGCCACGTCCACGAAGGGTTCGCTGAAGAGTTCCTCCAGCAGTACATCAATGAGATCGAAGCGCTCCTGGGGGAGAAATGACGCCCAGGGAGCTGCTCGAGGTGGCGATCACCGCCGCCCGCGCCTCAGGCGCGGTGCTGCAACAGAAGCTCGACGAAGCCCGGGTGATCAAGTTCAAGGGCGGCAACCGCAGCGACCTCGTCACCGACGCCGACCAGGCGGCCGAAGCGGCGGCGATCCGGATCCTCAAGGCCTTCGTCCCGGACCACGGGATCCTCGCCGAGGAGTCGGGCGGCACGAACCTCGACCACAAGTACACCTGGTTCATCGACCCCCTCGACGGCACCACCAACTACGCCCACGGCGTGCCCCACTACTGCACCACCCTGGGCGTCGAGGAGACCGCGACCCACCAGGTGCTCGCGGGGGTGGTGTTCGATACCGTCCGCAATGAGCTCTTCACCGCGGCGCGCGGCGAGGGCGCTTACCTCAACAACGAGCGGATCCAGTGCAGCAAGACCGCGGCGCTCGACGTGTCGGTGATGACCACCGGCTTCCCCTATGACCTGCGGCAGAACCCCGAGGCGCCGCTGGGGTTGTTCAACAAGATCGTTATGAAGGCCCAGGGGATTCGGCGCATGGGCAGCGCGGCGCTCGACCTCTCGTACGTCGCCGCCGGCCGCTTCGACGGCTTCTTCGAGTTCAACCTCCGCGCGTGGGACATCGCCGCCGGCTCGCTGCTGGTGGAAGAGGCCGGCGGGCAGATTCGGCGCATCGACGGGGGGCCGTTTCACGCAAGGGCCGTCGACGTGCTCGCGGCCGCGCCTGGGATCTTCGAGGCGCTCTCCAGGGAGTCCTCGGACTTCCTCAAGTCGATCAACTGGAAGCCGCGGGATGAGACGACGCCGCAGTCGGTCGCCCCGAAGAAGGGCGAGTAGGGCGATTAGAAGAGGCTCTCGGGGACGAAGATGATGTCCCCCGGCTGCAGCGGGAAGTTCTTCTCGGCGCCAGTTCCGATCTCCTGCACCGCGACTTTGATCCGCCGCTCCTGGCCGTCGATGATCCGCGTGACGTTGCAGGCATTCTTCGCTGCCTGCTTGGTGAAGCCGCCGGCGAGGGTCATCGCCTGGATGATGTTCATGTTCTCTTCGTAGGGGAACGTTCCGGGCTTGTTCACCTCGCCGAAGATGAAGACCTTTTTCGAGTTGTACTCGCGGATCAGCACGGAGACTGACGGGCGCTTGAGGTAGCCATTCTGCAGACACTGGGTGAGCGCGTCCGCAGCGCCGCTGGTGGTCTTTCCGACCATCGCGACCCGGCCGCAGAGCGGAAAGTCGATCGTGCCCTCGGGGGACACGCGAAAGACGCCGGAGAGTTCAGTCTCCTGGAACACCCGGACCTCGACGAGATCGCCCGCGCCCAGCGTGCTCGCGGAAGGCCGGGTGGCGTTCTGGTTGGTCGCATCGCTGGCGGGCAGGGGCCCCCCGCCGCTCGTGGCCTTTGGGCTCTTGCAACCACACAGCGCGAGCACCGCCACCGACAACATCGCGAAACTGCGCATCGTCAGTACGAGAAGTGGAGCTGCAGGATCGCTTCGTGCCGGGTGAACGAGGGGGGCGTGGTGCCGACGGCGACCGTGGCGTTCGAGGTGCGCAGCGTGAGGTTGTAGGCAGCGCTGATCGACCACCAGGAGAAGATCCTGAAGGCGGGTGCGATGCCGAGGCTGAAGGCGATGTCGGCGCGCGGGGCGCCGGCGAGAATTGGCGAGAACGTCAGGTAGTCGACCGCGGCCGTTCCCAGCAGCGAAAACCGGCTGACCGTGACCTTCGCCTCGAGGTAGCCGCGGTCGTCACCGTAGGTCCCGTAGACCGGCACGGGCTGAATCGTGCGCACGTAGCCGCCCTTGAAGGTGATCAGGTCCGAGAGCAGCACCCCGATCTCGGCCTGGCCGATGAACGTCGACGCTGCCTGTGCCCGCGCGAAGTCGCGACCGTAGCCCGCGAGAATCAGCAGAGAGATCTTGGAGGAGATCAAGCCAGCAAGGCCGAGCTGCAGCTTCATCAGATCGGCCGGGACCCCCGGCACATTGAAATAGGTGCGGTAGTCGAAGGTGCCATCGAACACCACCGCGGTCTTGGGGAGGAACCGCCAGCGCGCCCCGAGGCCGACGTTGAGGTTGCTGTAGTTCAGCACCGAGAGATCGGTGGTGCTGTTGACGAGCGGGCTGAAGAACTCGACCGCCCACGAGGCCTTCGGGGAGAACTCGAGGGCGCCACCCCCAGGGTGGATCGGAACGGCAATCCGCACGTTGTTGTAGAGCGACAGCGCCCCGATGGTGAGCGCCGCGTTGCTGGTGCGGTCGCTGCGAAGCAGCTGATCGCCGATCTGAAACTCGACCGCCCCGGTCTTGTTGAAGGCGGCATCCAGCCCGACGTCAGTCTGAAACCGGGAGGCCTGCCGGGTCACGCTGTCGAACAGGCCAGGGTAGAAGACGTACTCGGCGTTGCCGTTGAAGTGGACGATGTTGTCGGTGCCGAGGAGCTCGAAGATCAGGCCCGGCCGCACCCGCAGCGCGATATCGCCCTTCAGCTCCGTCCCGTTTCGGTAGGCGACCGCGCTGTCGTACCGCCCTTCGAGATCCAGGTACGGGTGCAGCCGACCGTCGCCGATCTTGATCCCATTGTTCGCATCGACCTGCGCGAGGGCAGCCGACGAGACCAACAGGCCAATGATCAGGATCAAACGACTCGACATGTGCGGCGCTTCCCCTCTCCCAAGTCCGGTAGGCGTCGCTCCTACCACACGTGGCAGCGAGCGAAACTTCATAATTTCAGTCGGTGGTTACATCAACGGGCTGGCTGGTGGAAACCGCCCGTCGACGTAAGTCGGCGGCAGCACCAGCGTCGGATCACCCTTCGGCAGATCTTCCGGCTCTTCGACCTCAGTCGTCCCGTTCTCGTCCGTCCGGAACGCCAACTGCCCGATGCACTGCTCCGCCTCGGCCCGCAGTTGATTGACCTTCACCACAGCGATGCTGACCTTGGTGTACTCGTGCTCCGAGGTGGACGACTCGCGCTTGGCGACGGCTTCCTGCAGCGCGATGTCGCTCTGCTCGGAGATCCGCAGCAGGCCCTTGATCTGGGTGAGCTTCTCGTTGACGCAGTTGAGCTTCACCACGTCCTTCGAGTTCCGGGCTTCCTCGAGCTTGCCGAGCACGTCCTTCAGCGCGCTGCGCATCTTCGCCACCGATTCAGCGCTCTTCTTGATCTTCTCTGGATCAGGAATGGTCGAGGCCTCGGAGGCAGACTGCGGGGCCGCCGCCGCCGGCTGAGCCGTGCCCTTGTCCTCGGGGGTCGCGCCGCCCTGCGCCAGCGCGATTCCGCCGAGGAGTACCGCGATGACGACGAGTTGGCGCTTGGACAAGAACGACTCCCCCAGACGGGAAAAAAGCCAGAGCACCATAGAAACCCATTGCCCGACTGTCAACGCAAACGCCCTAGATAACATACGAATCCGACGCACAGTCCTAGGTGACCCGGGGCGGCCCGCGCATTCATCGCCCAAGCCCTCGGCGGATCAGCCGGTTGCGTCAAAGTCGGGCGGCCAGCCGGGTGTTGGCCTCCCGCAGGCGCCCCGAGAGCACGCGGGCGATGTTGATCACCACGAAGGTGAACCCGTCCCGGTGCTGCTTGCGGAACAAGGTCAGATTCTCGGCGCTCAGGTGCAACAGCTCCGCCTCGCTCCGGGCCCGAACCGTGGCCGACCGGTACTCCTTGTCGATCAGGCTCATCTCCCCGAAGAACTGCGGCGCTGCCAGCACCGCGATCACCTTCTGCTCCCCTGACGCATCCCGGCGGACCACCTCGACCTCTCCCGAGCCGATGACGAAGAGGCTGTCGCCCAGCTCGCCCTCCTCGAAGATCGTCTGGCCGGCGGCGAAGCGGCGGGGACGCGAGAGCTCGGCGATGAACTCCAGCTCCTGGTTGGAGAGCATCTCGAACAGCGGAGAACTCGAGAGAACCGAGATCTTTTCCATCGTCACCCCCCCTCTGCATGGGCAGGCGCGTCGCCCTTACGGCCCTTGAGAAAGTACTCCTCGAAGCGCAGGTCGCCCTCTTCCTGCGACAGCGAGACCGCGCGGGCCGGCTCGAGGAACGCCACTCCGCGCGCGCGATCGACCTGGTAGATCGCCAGCGGCTTGACCTCGAGGTTGTAGCCTTCGCGATCGTCCAGCAGCGCGATGCAGAACGCCTGCCGCTGATCATCCCGGTGCCGGAAGTAGAGGAAGTCGGTGCCCGCCGAGCAGCCGAAGCGATCGCGGGCCTCGTCGAGCAGCCCCGAGCGCCGCGCCTTCATCGCCTCGACGCTCTTCGCCGCGGCCTCGGTCTTCAGCTCCTTCGTCTTCTGCTTGCGCTCCTCGGCGACGCCGAAGAGCTCCTCCGCTTGGCGGCGCACCTTCTTGCCCAACGCGCGCTGCTCGGCGACCAGCAGGCTGACCTCGGCGCTCCGGGCCCACAGCTTCTCCACCTCGTCCCAGATCCGCGCCTTGCGCCCGTCCTGCTTCGCGTACTCGTCGGTCATCAGCCGCAGGCCCTTCTCCAGCTCCTGCACTTCCTGGCTGCTGTGCTTCTTCTCGATCGCCTCCTCCAGGTGCTTCTCCGCGGCGCCGAGCCGGTACCAGAGCTCGGAGGCACGCACCCGCTGCTCCTCGAAGTCCTCCACGCCCTTGAAGCTCTTGTTCTCGAGCTCGGTGGCCTCGAAGAGCATGTTCGCCGCGGCGTCTTCGTGCTCGCCGGCGCGGTAGAGCGTGTCGATCGCGTTCTTCTGGGTCAGCTCGGCGCGAAACTCCATCAGCGTGCACTGCCCGAGCAGCTCTTCGTAGCGGGTCTCCGCGTCCTTGAGCGCGTCACGGACGGCGTTGAGCTGCCCCCACCACTGCTGGAAGTCGGGCGAGTTGATCAGCGCCCGCACCTCGTTGAGCCGTTTCTGCTTCATTTCGCCCCGTGAACCTCCGGGGTCGTTTTACCCCACCCGGGCTAATTGGCCCGAGCGAAGATGAACGGCACCGACACCGGCAGCTCTTCCTTCGGGGCCACCGGGAAGACCCAGCGCTTGACCAGGGTGCTCATGCAGGCGGTCACCGCCTCGGAGCCCAGGGTGTCCTCTTCGATGTCCAGGTCATTGACCCGGCCCCCGGCGCCGACGGCGAGCCGGAGGACGACCCTCCCGCCCTGCAGCCCCGGGTTGTGGAGCAGCGCCCGCTCGTAGCAGCCCTGCACCGCGGCCCGGCGGGCGGCAATGAATTGCTGCAGCAGCCGGGGGTCGATGTCCTTCGTCTTCTCGACGACGATCGGCCCGTCGAGCGGCTGGGCCGGACGGCTCTCGACGCGCGTGCCGAGGTTGACCCGCTTCACGCCTTCGGTGCCGAGGCGCTCGACGGTGACCGCATCTCCGGTCCGCGCGCCCCTGGCGGTCGGATCGCTGGTGGCCACGTTCTGGTTCGCCCGCGCGCCGTTGAGCGCCTCGCCCAGCCCCGGCGATGCGTCGTCGATCAGGCCGTGGAAGGCGCCGTTGGGGCTGTCGTTGATCACCCCGAGCATCCCCAGCCTGGCGATCTTCACCCGGTCGACCGTCGGGGCAGGGGAGACCGGCTTCGGCACCGCTGGCCCGACGGACGTGCCCACCGGGGCGGGGTTCGCGAACTTCGGGATCCGGTGGAGCGGCGGCAGCGGCGCAGGGTGAAACCCGCGATCGACGTCGTCCATCGACAGCTCCACCGGCATCGGCTGCGCGGCGAGGTAGCTCGCCAGCGCGAGGTGCAGGCCAATCGACGCGGCGAGGATGAAGAGGAAGCGGCGCTCGATCGTCTTCCACGGCGCAGCGCGGAGCGTACGGAGCAGGTCAGGATCGAAGACTTCGGCGGCGGTGGTCATGGAGATCCAGACCACGCGCCATCAACAGAAGTTCCTAAGACGCCGGAGCGAACACGAAC
>JAYVRT010000184.1:0-7659 GCA_043776025.1 Archangiaceae bacterium
TGCCGCCGCCGGTGCCGCTGCCGCCGCCGGTGCCGTTGCCGCCGCCGGTGCCGCTGCCGCCGCCGGTGCCGTTGCCGCCGCCGGTGCCGTTGCCGCCGCCGGAGCCGCCGTTGCCGCACAAGCCCGCGCTGCAGCTCTGCGTCGAGGAGCAGACCGCGCAGGTCTGGCCCTTGCCGCCGCAGGTGCTCTTGGTATCGCCCGCCTGGCACTTGCCGGACGAGTCACAGCACCCCTGACAGTTGGAAGCGGCACACTTCGGGGCGCCTCCGCCACTGCAAGACGGAGCGACAGCGAGCAACATCCCGAGCGCGAATCCCGCGGTCAGCCAGCGAATCTGTTTCATGGTCGAAAATCCTCGTGAAGCGACGAAGCGAGCGGCCCGGCCGGCCCCCCTTTTGAAGAACGGCGCTTCGTAGCCGAGGGGCGGCCCGCAGTTCAACTTGTGTCCCCCTGTCGGGTCGACTCGAATACCAGACCGTGTCGGATCAGAGCCTTGCAGTGCGCGCCGATGGGCTGGTGAAGCGGTTTGGCACCTTCGCGGCGGTCGACGGGCTGAAGATGCAGATCCCCCGCGGGGCGTTCTACGCCTTCCTCGGGCCCAACGGCGCCGGCAAGTCGACCACCATCTCCCTCCTCACCGGCATCTACGCGCCCGACGGTGGCTCGATGAACATCCTCGGGGTCGATGCGATCGCCACGCCCCTGGCGGTGAAGAGCCGCATCGGCGTGGTCCCCGAGGAGCTCTCGCTCTTCGAACGGTTGACCGCGCGCCAGTACCTGACCTTCTGCGGGCGGATGCACGGGCTGTCGGGAGACGAGGCGGCGGTGCGGGGCGAGGAGCTGCTGCAGCTGACCGAGCTGGCGTTCAAGGCGGGCGCGCTGGTGGCCGAGTACTCCAAGGGAATGCGGCGGCGCCTGGCGATCGCCGCGGCGCTGATTCACGCCCCCGAGCTGGTCTTCCTCGACGAGCCGTTCGAGGGCATCGACGTCCTCGCGGCGGGAGTGATCCGCGAGCTGCTCTCGGATCTCTCGCGCCGGAACGTCACCTTGCTGCTGACCACCCACGTGCTGGAGATCGCCGAGCGCCTCGCGACCCACGCGGGGGTAATCAAGGCCGGGAAGCTGATCGACGAGGGCCCGGTCGGAGAGCTCAAGGGGCGCCACCAGGTCGACCGGCTGGACCAGGTCTTCGAGAAGTTGATCGGCGTGCCGGTGGCGCGCGACACCCGGCTGTCGTTCTACGGGGCGGCGAAGTGACGGCGCACGCCGCTCCGAAGTTCCTCACCCACCTGCGGCTGCTGTGGGGGGTGCGTCTGGACATCGGCCTCAACAGCGGGCGGAGCCGGTGGCTGTCGGTGCTGGGGTTCGTCGTCTCCAGCGCGCCTTCGATCTTCCTCGGCAGCGGCTTCTATTCGTTGATGGGCGCGAAGGTGATCGCCAACAGCGACGCCTGGCCCGAGTTCATCCTCAACCTGTTGTGCTTCGTCACCACCGCCGTCTGGGCGACGTGGCCGGTGATGAGCGCGGGCGTGGACGACCACAGCGAGCTGTCGCGCTACTCGGCGTTTCCGATCTCCAGCTTTCGGCTGCTCGCGGCCTCCACCCTGGCGACGATGGCCGAGCCGCGCGCGCTCGTCTTCTACGGGCCGGTGACCGGCGCCGCGCTCGGGTACCTGCGGCTGCACCCACCGGTCTCGTACCTGCTCGCCGCCCTGCTCTTCCTCGCGTTCGTGCTCTTCAACGCCGCCGTCTCGCGCGTCGGGCTGCACCTGGTGCTCAACGTCCTGCGCCAGCAGCGCAGCGCGGAGTTGATCGGCGGCTTCTTCGTCCTCTTCCTCATCGGCGCATCGCTGATCCCTCCGATCGACACCTCCTGGCTGACGCAGATCGGCACCAACGTTCAGGCGGTGCCGGACTCGCTGATCACCGACGCCGCGATCGCGCTCGGACGGTTCCCTTCCGGCTGGTTCGGCCAGGGCCTGCGCTCGCTCGGCCACCACGCCGGAGTGAAGGGGGTCGAGAACCTCTTCGCGCTCTTCGAGCTGACGATGGTCACGATGGTGATCGCCTACGGCCTGCTGCTGCAGTTTCACCGGCAGTCGGGCCGCGCGGGCCCGGGGCCAGGCGCCGAGGCGCGCAGCGCGAACCCGTTTCA
The DNA here is from genome assembly GCA_043776025.1 of Archangiaceae bacterium. Lineage (GTDB taxonomy): Bacteria > Myxococcota > Myxococcia > Myxococcales > Myxococcaceae > JAYVRT01. The sequence goes on from JAYVRT010000184.1 coordinate 2,156, forward strand.
GCGCACCCGCAGGCGCTTCACCACCCTCGTCGTTCGGGAGGCAATCGACCTCTGGTACAATCCGCGCGCCCGGCTGCTCGCCGCGGTTCCGTTCGTGCTGTCGATTCTGCTCAAGCTGCTCGGAGGGCGCGACCTGTTCGCCTTCTTCCTCGGGGCGACCGCGGACGCCTGGGTGCTCGGAGGGCTGTCGATCTACGGCGCGGTGGTGATCGCCTCGACGTTCTCGCAGAACACCTTCGCCTACGACGGCCACGGCTTCTCGGTGTTCCTCGCCGCGCCGGTGAAGCTGGGCGACGTGCTCAAGGCGAAGAACCTGGTGCACGCGACCGCGGCGCTCTTCATCGCGCTGCTGGAGATGGCGTTCTACCGGGCCTACTTCGGGCATGGGACGCTGGTGGATCTGGCCTGCGCGCTGCTCGGCGTGGTCGGGTTGATTCCGGTGCTGCTCGCCGCGGGCAACTTCCTCTCGCTGTATTTCCCGGTGAAGTTCCACGCCAACTTGAAGCGCCGCGACAAGCTGCCGTTCGTCGCCTCGATGCTCGGCGTCGCCGCGGCGTCGGTGGGCTCGGCGAGCTGGGGCTGGGCGCTGCGGCTCAAGGGGAAGGCGGCGCCGGACCTCGGCACGCTCGGGCTGATGGCGGGGAGCGCGGTGATCGCCTGGGGCGTGTACGGTGCCCTGCTTCCCTGGGCGATGAGGCTGCTCGATCAGCGCCGGGAGATCGTGCTGCGCGCAGTCACCCGGGACTAACCGTTAAGCGGCAGCCGCAGCGCGTCGTCTGGACGCGGGACTCTCCCGTCGACGGGCGCGTCAGCGAGGGACTCAACAGCGCCTGGGCTGGGTTGAACGTCCAGAGCGTGGCGGTGGCTCGAACACCACGCCCCGCGGACTTCTCCCCACGTGGCCCGTGGCGCCGTGACCGCGCGGCCGCACTGAACGGTCGATTCGCCACCTCGAACGGCGAGGGCGGCAAGTACGCCCATTGCACTGGGGTAGAGCCATGACCCCAGGCACCACGCTGCACGCCGACCTGTCCGCGCCCGCTGTCCCACCCCTGCGCCTACCCACCCATCGTCATCCCCGTCGATTGCTCGCGGCCGGACTCGCCGCCGGGGGGCTGGCAAACGCCTGGTTCGTCGACGCGCCGCTGGGACTTGGGTTCATCGTCTTCGCCGCAGCCTGGGTCGCGGCCTTGCGCGCCCTGGGCGGAAAGGAGAGCTGGCAGCGGGCGGGGCCTGCCCGATGGCTGCTGTTGCCGCTGCTCACCTTCGCGGGGTTCGTCGCGGTGCGCGACTCGCCGACGCTGACGACGCTCAACGTGCTCGCGGTGGCCACGTTGGCCTGTCTCGCCGTCCAGCTCTTCACCGGCGAGCGCGCCATTTCGTCACTGGGGCTTCGCGGGTACCTCGGCACCGCGTTCGCGGGAATGGGCCGGGCGGCCTTCGCGGGACCGGTGGTGGTGGCGGACGCGGTCAACGTCGACGGCACCGTCGAGGTCGTCCGGGCCTGGGGCCGGCCCGTGTTTCGCGCAGCGATCTTCGCGGTGCCGGTGTTGGTGTTGTTCGGCGCCTTACTCGCCTCGGCCGACGAGGTGTTCTCGGCCATCCTCGCAGCCCGCTTCAGGGACCTGACCGACAACGACCTGGGAGGGACGATCACCACGCTGGGTGTCATCGGCGGCATTGGCCTGGCCACGACCGGGCTGTGGGCGACCGCGCTGCGCAAGCGGACGCCGGTGACGGCGCCGCCGGTGGCGATCGCGAAGGGGTTCTATCTCGGCGCGGTGGAGAGCTTCGCGGTCGTCGGCTCGCTGCTGGTCCTCTTCGCCGGCTTCAGCGCGATCCAGGCGGCCTGTCTCTTCGGGCACGTGGCGCTGCCCTCGGACCTCACCTGGGCGGAGTACGCGCGGCAGGGCTTCTTCCAACTGCTGGTGGTGGCCGGCCTGGTGCTGGCGTTGCTGACCTGGCTCTCGCGGGTGGTGGCGCTTCCGGCAGGGCACCGGCGGGTGTTCGGGGTTGCGTGCAGCGCGCTGATCGGCCTGACCTGGTTGATCCTCGCCTCGGCGGTGAAGCGGCTCACGCTCTACGAAGAGGCGTACGGCTTCACCGAGCTGCGCGTCTTCAGCCACGTCTTCGCGTTCGCCCTGGCGGGGATGCTGCTGTGGCGGGGCGTGACGCTCTGGCGCCTGAAGGAGACCTTCGCCACCGGCGCGCTCGCGGGGCTGATCGCCTTCATCCTCGCCCTCGACGTGCTCAACCCCGATGCGTTCATCGCGGCGAAGAACCTCGAGCGGCATGCCCGCACCGGCCAGCTCGACGTGCTCTACCTCGCGAGCCTCTCGTCCGACGCGGCGCCGACGCTGCGCGATGCGGACGCGGAAGGCGTGTGGCGGGCGTGGGAGGCGAAGGGAAACCAGCGCAGCGGGGGCGGCTGGGCCTCGGCGAACTTCAGCCGCTGGGAGGCGGCGCGCCTGGGTCCGGCTCCGCTGCTGCCCGCGCACGATCCGGACTAAGAACGCGACGTTTGTTGGCCCGGGAAGCAAACTTTCCTAAGTCGCCTCTGCCCCGGGCAACACACGCGTTCCCGAGACGGGCATTTGGGGCCCCATTCGAAGCGAATCCAGACTCGAGGCGCTGACCGGACTTCGGTTCTTCGCGGCGCTGCACGTGTTCCTCTACCACGGGTACCTGTGGCAGGAGCAGTTCGCGGGCGCGCCGAAGTTCCTCCTCGCCGTCATTCGCAACGGCAGCATGTCGGTCTCGCTCTTCTTCGTCCTCAGCGGCTTCATCCTCTCGATGCGGTACCTCGGGGACGGCTCGGTGCCGGTCGATCGGCGGGCGTTCTGGCTCGCGCGCTTCGCCCGCATCTATCCGCTCTACCTCGCGGCCCTCGTCCTCAGCGTCCCGCTGATGGGGGTGATGTACGCGCGGGCGCTGTCGTGGAGCCTGGTGCCGCACGCGCTGCTGCTTCAGGCCTGGTCACCTTCGACGACCTACGCCTGGAACGCGCCGGGTTGGAGCCTGAGCGCCGAGGCGTTCTTCTACGCGACGTTTCCGTTCCTTGCCCCGCGGCTGGTGGGCAAGGGCTCGCCCCGAAGGCTCGCCGCGGGGATGCTCCTCCTCTGGCTCGCCTCGTGGACGACGGTCGTGCTGCTCGCCCGGACGCCACCGGGAGCGCCCGACGCGGTGATGCTGCACCCGGTCTTCACCTTTCCGCTCTTCCGGCTTCCTGAGTTTCTGATGGGGGTCTGCGTCGGGCGGCTGTACTGCCGCGACGTCGCGGGTGGACGTGGCCGGCCAGGCATGGCCTTCGTCGGCGTCGGCGCCCTCAGCCTCCTCGTCGTGCTTGGGCTCAGTGCCCAGGTGGCCAAGCCGCTGTTGGATCTGGTGCTCGTCAGCCCGGGCTTTGCGTTGATCGTCTACGGCCTCGCCCACGGTGGGCGGTTCGCCAACGCCACCCTTGGGTCCAGGCTGTTCGCGGCGCTGGGTGCGGCGAGCTATTCGCTCTACATCCTGCAGCAGCCGCTCCTCGACCTCGCGTTCCTCGTCGCCCAGGTGCTGGGAATCGAACGGGGGCCGGTCTGGTTCGCGGTCAGCAGCGCGTTCGTCGTCGGGGCGTCGTACGCGGCGCACGTTCTGCTCGAGCGGCCGGCGCAGGCCTGGGTCCTGGCGGCCTCGGCCCGCAGCATCGCACGACCCCCCCGCAACCCCGGTCGGCCGGGCACCTGAGCCACCTGCTATAGCCCCCGAGGCATGACCCGCGCGCTGCAAGGCCTGTTGCTTTCCGAGCTCTCCGAAGAGCTGGGCAGCCGCACCCGCGCGCTCGGGGCGATCAAGTGGCTCTACGACCAGCGCCCGCTGCCGGCCGTGCTCCCCCGCACCATCCCGGGCGTGAGCCAGAAGGTGTGGGACGACTTCCGCGCGAAGGGCTCGCTCTGCGCCCCGGTGATCCGCGATCGCCAGGAGGCCGACGACGGCACCACCAAGTTCGCGCTCGAGCTGAGCGGCACCAGGGTCGAGACGGTGCTCATCCCCACCGAGCGTCGGAGCACCGTCTGCGTCTCGAGCCAGGCCGGCTGCACCCGCCGCTGCGTCTTCTGCGCCACCAAGGAGCTCGGCTTCATCCGCCAGCTGAAGGCGGAGGAGATCGTCGCCCAATACCGCGGTGCCCGCGCCGAGGCGCCGCGCCGGGCCCCCGCGCGCAACGTTGTCTTCATGGGCATGGGCGAACCGTTCGACAACCTCGACGAGGTGCTCCGCGCGGTGAGGGTGCTCACCCAATCACCCGCGCCCCAGCTCAAGGCCGGCTCGGTGACGGTGTCCACCTCGGGGGTGCTCCCGGCGATGCAGCGCTTCCTTGCCGAGTGCGCTGCCTCCTTGGCGCTGTCGCTCAACGCCACCACCGACGCGCAGCGCGACGCGGTGATGCCCCACAACAAGACCTGGCCGATCTCCGCGCTGCTCGGCGAGCTCGAGGCGGACGCGCGGCGAAACCCGGGGCGGATCCACTTCATCGAGTACGTGCTCTTCGACGGGGTCAACGACAGCGACGCCGACGCGCAGCGCCTCGTCCGCTTGCTGGAGAAGGTCAACGCGCGGGTCAACGTCATTCCCCACAACCCGTACCCCGGCTCACCGCTGAAGGCGCCCACCGACCGCCGGGTGCGCGACTTTCACCGGCTCGTCGTGGCCGACGGCCAGCGCTGCATGGTCCGGTGGCCCCGGGGCCGACAGATCGCCGCCGCCTGCGGCCAGCTGGTGCTGGCCAACAGCGCCCGGGGCTTCGAACTCCAGTCCCCTTGATTCGAAACGATTTGAGCCCGGTGTGCTTGAATCGGCGGGTTCATGTCCCGGGGAGTCCTTTGCCCGAAGTGCGCCACGCCCGCCGCCGCCAACGTGGCGGTGTGCCCGAAGTGTGGCACTGCGCTCGCCGTCGCCCCCGGACCGGGCGAGGACTCGACCAGCCGCAAGGGGAAGGCGGCCAAGGGCACCACCGACAAGCACCTGTCGCTCGACGACGGCGAGCAGGGCAGCAGCACCGCGCCTTTCAAGGCGTTCGTGGCCGACGCGCAGGCGGGCGCGACGATCATGGATCTCGACAGCGAGAGCCGGACCCTCGACGGCCCGCCGAACCTGATCACCGGCGAACGCCTCGCGCTGCAGCTCCAGCCCAAGCCCGAGCCGCCGAAGCCCGGCGTAGCGCCGCGCCGGGGCGCGGTGAGTGGGCTGCGCACCGTCCCTGCGGAGCTTCAGCGGCGTCCACCCGGCGCGCTGGCGAACCTCCAGGCGGCGCAGGCCGCCGCGGCCGCCGCTCCGCCGCCGGCCCGGAAGGATCCGCTGATCGGCGAGAAGCTCGGCGAGTACATCGTCGAGGAGAAGATCGGCAGTGGCGGGATGGGCGTCGTCTACCGCGCCCGCCAGCCACAGATCAGCGGCACGGTGGCGATCAAGGTCCTGCGCGGCGACGTGATCGCCGACAAGCGCGACATGGAGCGGCTGCTCGACGA
>JAYVRT010000185.1:0-2347 GCA_043776025.1 Archangiaceae bacterium
ACGACATCGACCAGGCGGCGGCGTTAGCCCCGGGCGCACCCCGCCGCCTGGTCGATGTCGTGGCGTTCGAGCGCGGGGTCGAAGCCGGCCCGGGCGGTGAGCGTCTTCTTCTGAAGCTGTTGGGTGAGCAACTCGACGTTGCCGCGGGTGAGCATCGGGGCCGTGCCTATACCACTGCGCCTGAGGGTGGAACCGGCACCCGCGCTGGGCTAACCCATGGCGGATGCGAACCCTGCTCGTGGTGGCGGTGACGGCGATTGGCTTGATGGCCTGCAGTGGCGGCACCGGCGGCACCGGCGGCTCCGGTGGTGGCAGCGGTGGCTCGGGCGGCAGCGGTGGCTCGGGTGGCTCGGGCGGGAGCGGTCATACGGTGAACGCGGCAGGCGCCTGCCCGCACGTGATCCTCAACAACACCTTGCCGGTCCATTACCAGGGAGAGACCGGTCTGGTGCCCAACTGGGTCACCAGCAACCGCCTCGAGTGGACCGACGCCGGGGATGACTCGCTGCGGTTCGTCACGCCCTCTGCCGGGAAGTTCTATTTCTCGATCTCTTCGGCCAACCAGAACCTCGGCGTCAGCATCAAGAACGCCGACGGGACCCTTCATGCGGCGCAGGGTTGCCCGGCCAGCGGCGCCACCTTCGCCAACGACGGCTTCTTCGAGTCGTCCGCGCCGACCGACGGCGGCGTCGGCTACCCGAGCTCGCTCGACGCCGGCACCACGGTGTTGATCTGGGTCAGCGCTCCCTACTGGGCGGCGCAGAAGACCGGCGCGTACACGCTCGACATCACCAAAGAATGAGCGCGGTACGAGGTCTCTGACACCTCGCCGCTGCGATGCCGCCAGGGCCGAGTTTTCGGCCTCAGCGCGATGTTTGGCCCCAAAATTCCTTGTGACGGCGGGCAGATGTCAGCCCCTCTTGATACTGAACTGGCGTTCAGTCATGGATCAGGAGGGTCTTCATGCGCGCCGCCGAAGCCACATCCCAACAGACGATCGAGCGGCTGCGGGCGGAGATTCGCCGCGTTCACGCCGCGCCCCGGCAGTTCGTGCTCTCGCTCCACACCGGGCTCGAGGCGATCGACGCCCTGGGGATCTGGCGGCTGGGCGGCTGCGTCGAGCTGTCGGGTGAGCAGGCCTCGGGGCGCACCAGCCTCGCGCTCAAAGCAGTGGCCGCCGCGGGAGGGGAGGGCCGGCTGTCGGCGTGGGTCGATGGCCCGGGGGAGCTCTACCCTCCTGCCGCGGTGCCGTTGGGCGTGCACCTGCAGCGGCTGCTGATCGTCCGCCCCAAGGCGCCCGGGCAGCTGGTCTGGTCGGCGGTGCAGCTGCTGCGCAGTGGCGCGTTCACCTGCGTCGTCCTCGATCTCAACCGCACCGGCGTGCGGCTGAAGCTGCAAGACAGCAAGAAGTTGTCCGACGCCGCCCGCACCGGCGGCTCGCTGCTGGTGCTGCTCACCGCCGAGGAGGCCCAGGCCGAAGGGCTGGTGCGGCTGGTGCTGCGAACGCCGCGGCTGAGCGCCGTCGAGGGTCCGGCCGACGCACCGGGAGAGCGTTCGGAGATCGAGGTCGCCCACAGCCGCCAGGGAATCGGCCGGCGCCTGCAGCTGCTGCGCGGCGGGCTCTTCGTCGGCGCGGCGCCGAGGCTTCGCCGCTGCAGCCAGATCGCGCCAGCGTGGCACGAGCCTGCCGCCTTCGAGCCGTTCGTCCGCCGGAAGAAGAATCTCCAGCGCGAAGGGTTTCAGCCGCCCGATCGCCCCGTCGGTGAGGCGCCGCCGCCGACGGCGCGCTGCGGAATTCGGGGGGGTCGGCCCGGCCGCGACGGCCCCGAGGCCCCGTTTCGCCAGCTGTTCGGCGTCACCCGCGAGGCCGAAGTGCCGGCGCTGCTCGTCCCTCCCGACCCTCCCGATGCGAACCTCGGGCGCTGAGCCGTCGGACGGATGATCGATGCGCCTGGGCTACCTTCACCTCCCGCGCTTTCCGGTGCAGCGCCGCGTGCGCGAGACGCCGTCGCTCACCGGCCGCCCGGTCGTGCTCTGGGCCGACGAGCGCGGGGTGCAGCGGGTCGTCTTCGCCTCCAGCGCGGCGATCAAGGAAGGGATCCGCCCCGGGCAGACCGTCGCCTCCGCCGGGGCGCTCGTCCCCGGGCTGCAGCGGCTGCCGTACTCCGCCGAGGACGAGGCGGCCGCGCTCGCGTCGCTCGGCGAGGCGTTGCTGGTGCTCGCCCCCGGTTTTCAGCTCGATCCTCCCGAGGGGATCTGGCTCGACGCCTCGGCCGCACACTTGAGCGGCGGCGAGCCGCTGTGGCTCGACCGGGTGCGCGCCCACTGCCGGCAGCTGGGGTGGATC